>JBFGYY010000001.1:0-35777 GCA_041587095.1 Motiliproteus sp.
CCGAAGCGCCTTATTCACACGTCGGTAATGGCCACTTACAACAGACCTGTGTTTGTCAACACAAACAACAACCTGGGCGACAAAAACAACATACCATTGATTTTAAAGGACTATTTTTATTGTGTCATTTTTTGAACGAAAACACCAAAGCGCGTAACGACGGGGGATGACGCGTGTTACCAAGAATGTACTCACAGAGTTATGCACAGATTCTGTGGATCAAGCCAGTTTGTGCTTTATTACTCTGACCGCGGTAAATTGCAAGACTTAAATCGATGATCAGTGTCGAAAAAATGCAGGTATACTTGCCGCTTCATCAACCATGAGATCCCAGCATGAAACTGTTGAGCATACTAGGCGTTGCGGTGATAGGAAGCCTGATCGCCGTGGTGATTTTGTTTATTTTCAAAGCGATGGACTCCAAGCATGGCACCGCTCCCGGCTTGGTGGCCGAGCGCCTCGCGGCGTGCTCGACGAAACCCAATTGCGTGAACAGCGAGGATTTCACTCCACCCGACAAACGCGTTGCACCGTTCCCGGTTACCGCCGCGCAACCTCAACAGGATTGGCAAAAGCTGCAGGTGAGTATCGAGGCTCAGGGCGGAACACTGATCAAGGTGACCGACACCTATCTGGCGGCAACATTCACCAGCTCACTATTCGGCTTTGTCGATGATCTGGAAGCTCGTCTGGATGTCGATGAGGGCGTTATCCATATTCGCTCCGCCTCCCGGGTCGGGCAAAGCGACTTCAGCGCCAACCGCACCCGCGTGCAACAGTTACGCAGCCGGTTCAGCGCCACCAGCCCCTAACCGCCGCCCCCCTCATTCAGGCCAAGGAACAGACCGATGAGTAACGACAGACGCGCCGCCCTGCAACAGGAATGGCAGACCCTGCACAATAACTGCCAGCAGTCAGAGTCGCTCGGGCTGGTAATCAAGCTGGTAACGCTGCTGGTCTGCGTCGCCGGTCTGGTTTTCGCCCTGCATCCACTGCTGATCACGCTGCTGATACTGATACTCTGGCTGCAGGAAGCGATCTGGAAGACTTTCCAGGGCCGTATTGAGCAGCGCTTACTCGCGATCGAGGCCGCCTATGGTGATGATGCCGAGAGACAATTACTCAACCTTTACAGCCACTGGCGTGATTCCCGGCCGGGCAGCGCCGCTCTGCTGAAAGAGTACCTGCGCAATGCGCTGCGGCCGACGGTCGCCTATCCCTATGTGTTGCTGTCGGGTGTCGTTTTAATCAGCCCCTGCCTGCTGAACTGATGCCGAAGGAGACTGATCCGCAACACCTGAATTGCTGATTTTGCATGAACGCCAGTCCGACTCTTAACTAACAGGCGCCATACCCATCAGCATCGCGGCGTTGTCGGCAGCATGGGTCTTCAGGTGCTGCCAGACCTTGTTGACGCGGGCGAGCTTCTTCTGCTCGGGGTGGACCGCAATCCAGAAAGTGCGCACCACGCGGGTCTGCTCGGGCAAAACCGCGATCAACTCGGGGTCACGGCGAGCCAGAAAGCAGGGCAGCACCGCCAGCCCCAATCCTTCGCGCACGGCAATAGACTGCGTCACAACGCTGGTACTGCGAAACGTGGGCTGTGAATTGGGCAGCAAGCGCTCCAGATAGGAGAGCTGATCGCTGAATACCAGGTCATCCACATAGCCGATCAACGGGTGCGCGCAGATATCCGCGCTGCTGGTGATGGGCGCCGAACGCTGCAGATAAGCCCGCGAGGCATACATATTCAACTGGTAATCGCACAGTTTGGACACCACCAGCGAAGTGTTGGGGGGGCGCTCAATCGTGACCGCGATATCGACCTCGTGGTGCGTCCATTTCACAAAGCGCTGCAGGGGCAATAAGTCGATGGTGATTTTCGGATACTGCTGGCAGAAGCGCGCCAGCTCCGGAGCGATAAAATAGTTGCCAAAGGCTTCTGTCACGCCCAGCCGCACCTTGCCCTGATTCTCCAGGTTCTTGCCTTGCAGAATCTCGCTGGCCGCCTGTGCGCGCTGATTCATATCGCGCGCCGTTTGCAGCAGAAGCTGACCATGCTCGGTCAGGCTGTGCCCGTCGGTGCTGCGGTCAAACAGCTGGGTGGCGAGCTGGTCCTCCAGACGGTGCAGACGGCGCGACACCGTCGACGCGTCGATTCCCAGCTGCTTGGCCGCATCGGATAATTTTTCGGTGCGCGCCACTTCAAGAAAAATCTTCAGGTCGTCCCAGTTCATCCCCATCACATGCCCCAGAATCAGCGTTGTAATTTTGCAAGGCTGCATTGCCTTCCTGCCGGTTGCCTAAACGATAACCGGTCACTATCCTCGATAGCCATCATATTCTATGTTTGCATTAATGCATTTAGTTATGCGGCATGACAATAACAACCGATAAGGATGCGACGATGAACATTCCCAATATACCGATGATTATTGATGGCAAGCCCGTTGCGAGCACCAGCGGCGTCTGGGTCGACGTGCTGAACCCCGCCACCCAGGACGTGGTTGCCAAGGTACCTTTTGCTACCCTCGAAGAGGTCGATACCGCCGTCGCCAGCGCCAAAGAGGCCTTCAAGAGCTGGCGCAAGGTGTCTGTGGCCAAGCGTCAGGCGATCATGCTGCGCTTCCAGCAGCTGGTGCGCGATAACACTCAGTAGCTGGCCGAGCTGATCAGCCTGGAACACGGCAAGACATTGCCCGATGCCGAAGGCGAAGTCGGTCGCGGCCTCGAAGCTATCGAGAATGCCTGCCTGATCACCAAGCTGCAACTGGGCGAAATTGCCGATAACGTCGCCGGCGACGTCAATGTCTACACCCTCAACAAGCCGCTGGGTGTCGGTGTCGGTATCACTGCGTTCAACTTCCCGATCATGCTGCCCTGTTTTATGTTCCCGGTTGCCATCGCCTGCGGTAACACCTTCGTTCTGAAGCCGTCCGAACAGGATCCCTCCTCAACCATGCGTCTGGTCGAGCTGGCCATGGAAGCCGGCGTACCGGCCGGCGTGCTGAACGTGGTTCACGGGGGGGCCGATGTGGCCAACCGCCTGGCCGAACATCCCGATATCAAGGCGCTGTCCTTTATCGGCTCCACCCATGTCGGCACCTCGCTGTACATGCGTGCCAGCAATACCGGCAAACGTGCCCAGTGCATGATGGGAGCCAAAAATCACGCGGTCATTATGCCCGACGCCAACAAGGATCAGGCGATCGACCATATGCTGGGGTCCTGCTTCGGTGCCGCGGGTCAGCGCTGTATGGCGAACTCCGTTGTGATTCTGGTCGGCGAAGCCCGTGACTGGTTACCCGAGATGGTCGAAAAGGCCAAAAAGATGATCGTCGGACCCGGTAGCAACCGCGAAGCCGATCTGGGGCCGCTGGTTTCCCCCCAGGCCAAGAGCCGTGTTGAAGGCCTGATCGAAAGCGGCGTGCAGCAGGGTGCATCCTTGCTGCTGGACGGTCGCGGTGTAGAGGTCGAAGGTTATCCCAACGGTAACTTTGTCGGGCCGACACTGTTCTCCGATGTGACCACCGACATGGATATCTACAGCCAGGAAATTTTCGGCCCGGTCATGTGTGTCATGGGTGCCGAGGATCTGGAAAGCGCCACCGAGATTATCAACGCCAACGCCAACGGTAACGGCACGGCGATCTTTACCAGCTCTGGCTGGAGTGCACGCTGGTTTGAAAACAACGTCGATGTCGGTCAGGTCGGTATCAACATCCCCATCGCCGTGCCTGTCGCATACTTCAGTTTCACCGGGTCGCGCGCCTCCAAGCTGGGCGATTTGGGGCCGAATGGCCAGCAGGTCGTGCAGTTCTGGACCCAGACCAAAACCGTCTCAGCACGCTGGTTTGAGCCGGGAACCACCTCAGACAAGGTGCACACCACCATTTCAATGAAATAAGCACCCGCGGCGAGCATCGCACCCCGATTCTGATCGGTTTGCGGTGCTCGCACCCGTTCGTTGAACCGCAACGCTCCGAAACTCAGTCACGCCCCTGTTCAACACTCTAACAACCAGTCAAATAATCTGATCATTCCGATCAAATATCTCCGATTTTTTTGCCAAACACCTCTATGTATCATGTTTTCATCGCTCGAAAACACTGACATTACAGAGGATTTAACCATGAAAAACGCCCTGATCACCCGCCTGCTCAACACCGAAAACAGCCTGGCGGGTTTGGCCCTGCGCCTGCCCATCGGCATCACGTTTATCGCCCATGGCGCCCAGAAGCTGTTCGGCGCCTTCGGCGGTTACGGGCTGGAAGGTACCGGTCAATGGATGGCCTCTATCGGCCTCGAACCCGGCTACCTGATGGCCCTGATGGCCGGTAGCGCCGAATTTTTCGGTGGTATCGCACTGCTGATCGGCCTGCTGGTACGCCCCGCAGCAGCCATGCTGGCCATAACCATGCTGGTCGCGATCTTCAGCGTTCACATCGGCAACGGCTTGTTTATGAGCAACAACGGCTACGAGTTCGGCCTGGCGCTGCTGTCGGTAACGGTCGCGCTGGTTATCAGTGGCGCCGGCGCATTCTCGCTCGATCGCAAGCTCAATAACGCCGTAGTATCCTGATACCAACCGACGGGATAATCACTGTCACGGGGAGGGCTCCCTCTCCCCCGAATGGAGGTCTGTATATGCTCACGCCAAGACCCAGCCACGCACGCGGTCATGCCGATTACGGCTGGCTGAAAACACAACACAGCTTTTCCTTCGCCAACTACTATGACCCCCGTCACATGGGGGTCTCGGTGCTGCGGGTCATCAACGAAGACTGGATACAAGCGGGCAAGGGGTTTGAGACGCACCCGCACCGGGACATGGAGATCATCAGCTACATCGTGCGCGGCAGTGTCGCACACCGCGACACCATGGGCAGCAACACCCGGCTTATGGCGGGAGAAGTCCAGGTCATGACAGCCGGAAGCGGCATTTTTCACAGCGAATTCAACCCCTCGGACAGCGAAGAACTGCATCTGTTGCAGATATGGATTACACCGGCACAGAAAGACCTCACGCCCTGTTACGCACAGAAAAACGTTGGCGATTCAGAAGGGCTCACACTGATCGTGTCGCCTGATGGACGGGAGGGGTCGCTGAAGATCCATCAGGATGCCAGCCTGTATCAGCTCAAACTGCATGAACAGGCGATCACCCACACGACCATGCCCGGGCGGCAATATTACCTGCAGGTTATCAAGGGAGCGTTGATTGTGAATGGCATACGCATGGATGCCGGGGACGGGGCCGGTCTGATCGACGAAGATTTTATCAATATTGCAACCCGCGACCGGGTGGAGGCGCTGTTATTCGACCTGCCGGCAGAATGACCACCCATACCCCGGGTTAATGCGGCACTAATGGCGTTAGAAAGACGTCAGCCTGCCAGATTTGCGCTCAGGCAACCTGCTGCGCCAACGCCAATTGTCGTGCAGAGGCGGCCTCCTGATGATGCCCCATACGCTGACGGGCAAAGCCGACGCATTTTCCGCACTCGGTGCCCAGGCCAGTGCAGCGGCTGAGTTTGCGCACTGAATCCGCACCGCTGGCCACACATTGTTCCAGCTTAGCGTCGGTAACCGCCTTACATACGCATACGTACATTGCGTGATCCTCTGTTCAATTTCACACAAACCAATGCTAACGCTATCGAGAACGATTATCAACATCATTATCATTGCAAATGCGATTTACTATCATTAAGATGGTTACCACGCTTGGCATGCTGTCGGCGACCCGCGCTTATTTCGGAGGGAACCTATGTGCGACTTATGTGAAAACGCAATCGACAGGAAGACCCAGCCGGGATCGAGCCGCGTTAAGCTCTGGGATATGCCGCGTCACTATCACTGCCCGATCATCGGTACCTGCCTGAGCATGGGGGAGTTAAAAAAGATTCAGCGCAACAGCACCCTGACCCTGCCACCAAAACCCAGCGATCATCAACTCCACACCGGTATCGTCGGTCAGGCCGAGCACAACGGGGCTATTTCACACCGCGTGCACAAATTACTGGATAAAAAATATCAACGCTGGGTGCGCAGCTATGGCCGGCTCACCACGCCCGAGACACAACGGGCATTCTGGCGCGATGCGTTACAGGCCGGCGATATCTCAGGCCCGTTCTGGGCGCTGCTCAGTCACCAGCATAGCTGCCGCCAGCTAACAGATAAGGCGCTGGGGGATGTGCATATGCTGTCGCACCTGCAGGGCGCCTCCAACCGGGCCGACCTGCAACGCACCGCTTCACTGGCCGAGCAAGTCGAGGAACTGGAAAACCTGCTCGATGAACAGCGGCTGCAATTCGAACAGAAAATGGCCCGTCAAGAGACACTGCTCGCCGCGCAAAAGAGCGCTCTGCAATCGATGCAGCAGCGCTTAACCCCCGCCACGCCGCCGGAACAGCAACTCAGCCAAGAGCTGGCCGAAGAGCGTCAGAACAATAACACCCTGCGCCGGAAACAGGACTGGCTGGTATCTCAGCTGGCGCTGCGTGAGCAGCGACTCAACGAACTGGAATACGGTAACCAAGGCCTGCTCGAACAGCTGCGGGAAGTACAACAGGAACGCGATGCCATGGAACGTGGCCTGAACCAACTGCTGGCCAGCCAGTCACCCGAGGCGACTTGTCGTGACGATGAGGAGATCGACCTTGAGGGCAAGCGGCTCGCCTATATCGGCGGCCGCACCACACTGTACCCGCATCTGAAAAGCTATGTTGAAACGCTCAACGGCGAGCTGGTTATTCACGACGGCGGCCAGGAGGACAACCGTGCGGACCTCTGCAGCAGTCTTTCCGCCGCCGATCTGGTGTTTTGCCCTGTGGACTGCGTCAGCCACGATGCCTGCTTGCGGGTAAAAAAATTCTGTAAACAACATCAAAAAACCTTCGTACTGTTGCGCAGCGCCAGTCTGTCTGCCTTTTCAACAGGACTGCGCACCCTGCAAGAAACCGGCGATACCCCTCCTTCGGATTCGGCGCTGCTGGCGACCCTGCAATAATTGGCAGCCGTTCCGGGCTGCGACTACACTGTTTCGAGCACTGATCAACAGAACGAAAGGAGATCATATGCAGGGGCAAAGCGAAATCATCAAGCAACTCAACCAGATATTGTGTTGGGAGCTGACATCCATCAATCAGTATTTTCTGCATGCACGGATGTTCCGCAACTGGGGGCTGCCGGCGCTCAACGAGCACGCCTATAAAAAATCGATCAAGGATATGAAACAGGCCGACGTGCTTATCGAGCGGATTCTGTTTCTCAACGGGCTGCCCAATCTGCAGAATCTGGACCGCCTGCGCATTGGCGAGCATTGTGCCGAAATGCTCGATTGCGACCTGTCACTGGAACTGGAGCAACTGAGTGCGCTGCGCCAGGCCATTGCCGCGTGCGAATCGCTTCAGGACTACGTCAGCCGGGATATGCTGGAAAAGATCCTCGAGGAGGAAGAAGAGCACGTTGACTGGATCGAGACCCAGCAATATCTGATCCTCAACACCGGCATTGAAAATTACCTGCAGGCACAGATGGGCGAAGGAGGCTGATATGAAAGGCAATAAGAAGATTATTACCGCACTCAACCGATTGCTGGCCAATGAATTAACAGCCATGGATCAGTATTTCATCCACGCCGAGATGTATCGCGACTGGGGTTTGTCCGAGCTGCATGAACGGATTGCCCACGAATTCGAGGATGAGAAAGGCCACGCCTCCAAGCTGATCGAACGCATCCTGTTTCTTGAAGGCCGGCCCGACATGGTCACGCGCGATCCGATTCGGGTCGGCAAAGACGTGCCAGAGATGCTGAAAAACGATCTGGCGGTGGAATACGCCGTGGGGGCAGAGCTCAAGAAAGTGATCGCGCTGTGCGAAAAAGAGGCCGATTATCAAACTCGCAGCATACTTCAGACCCTGCTCACCGACACCGAGGAAGACCACACTTTCTGGCTCGAGCAGCAACTGGGGCTGATCGACAAAATCGGCCTGGCCAATTATCTGCAAGCCAAAATGTAGGCCTCTGAGCCCATATCCTTGTTACCGTCAGGCGGCGAAATGACCAACCGACCCAAGGAAGGGTCAACCTTGTTCCCTCCCCCGCGATAACGCCGGCATTCGCGACAATCACCTGTACATAGCAAGTCGCGAAGCCCATCAACCCCTGTGTTGTTTAAGGCCATATCCTACCCGGGTACAGGTCTTTCCGACTCAAGCCATGCACGTCATCTCTCCCTCAAAAAGCTGCAGCGCTGCCACGCAGCTGTCTGTCGCACCTGAAAAGAACAAACGGACCTCTTACAATCCAAATAGAAATTGGTATTACCAAAATACATAACTGCTTAATAAGACTAAAAAAGGCCTTGGAATACGCAAAAAACAACCATCAATTGGTAATACCAATTAGCCATTTTTATCAATCCTGCCTTCCATATTGCCAGTAATACGCGTAATCTTGCCGCCGCCCTGGATAACCAGACTAACAACGCGGACAAAGAAGCCGTGTGTTGTAACAGCAAATGATGGAGATGTAATGAGCATAGAACTACAAGCATTGCTGGCCGCCACGCCAATCGTCCTGGCCGCCGTTCTGTTACTCGGTTTTCGCTGGCCTGCCAAACTGGCAATGCCGGTAGTCTTTTTCGCAACAGCCCTGATCGCTATCTTCGGCTGGGAGATGTCACTGAATCGCGTCCTGGCTTCGACCCTGCAAGGCCTTGGCACCACGATTTCGGTACTGTGGATTATTTTCGGCGCCATCCTGCTACTGAACACCCTGAAATATTCCGGCGCAATCGGCACTATCCGCGCCGCCTTCGCCAATATCAGCCCCGATCGACGCGTGCAGGTGGTCATTATCGCCTGGTTATTCGGCTCCTTTATCGAAGGCGCATCCGGCTTCGGTACTCCGGCCGCGATCGCCGCCCCCCTGCTGGTGGCCATCGGATTCCCGGCGCTGGGCGCGGTCATGATCGGCATGATGATCCAGAGCACCCCGGTTTCCTTCGGCGCAGTCGGAACACCCATTATTATCGGGGTTCAGAACGGTCTGGACCGGAGCGAACTAACCCGGCAGCTGATCGCGAATGGCAGTGACTGGGAATCCTTTGTCCGCCTGATTAGCGCTGAAGTTGCGCTGACGCACGGCATTATCGGCACCCTGATCCCCTTGCTGATGGTGGTCATGCTGACACGCTTTTTTGGTCGCAACCGCTCCTGGAGTGAGGGACTGTCTATCGCTCCGTTTGCACTGTTTGCAGGCGCCGCCTTTACCATTCCCTATATGCTGACCGGGGTCTTTCTGGGGCCTGAATTCCCCTCCCTGATCGGCGGCCTGGTCGGTCTGGCTGTGGTGATGTTCGCGGCACGCAAGGGCTTTCTTATCCCCAAAGATAAGTGGGACTTTGCCGAGCCGGCCGAATGGCCTTCAGAGTGGATGGGACGCTTTCAGATCACGATGGATGCACTGGCGGAGAAACGGCCGCTGTCCGCGACCATGGCCTGGCTACCCTATGTACTGGTCGCCGTCATACTGGTGCTTTCACGGGTTAGCCCGGAATTTAAAGGTCTGCTGAAATCTGTGGCGGTGGGATTCAAAGACCTGCTGGGCGAGACCGGCATCGGCACAAGCTTTGCGCCGCTCTACCTGCCCGGTGGCATACTGGTGTTTGTGGTACTGATCACGTTCTTTCTGCACCGGATGCACCTTGCTGACCTGCGCAAGGCGATCGGAGATTCCAGCCGTACATTGATCGGCGCGGGTTTTGTGCTGGTCTTTACCATTCCGATGGTACGCATTCTGATCAACTCGGGTGTGAATGCACAGGCACTGCCCAGCATGCCCATC
Organism: Motiliproteus sp.; assembly: GCA_041587095.1. Taxonomy (GTDB): domain Bacteria; phylum Pseudomonadota; class Gammaproteobacteria; order Pseudomonadales; family Balneatricaceae; genus Motiliproteus. Next base: position 9,854 of record JBFGYY010000001.1, read on the forward strand.
GCAATGGCGGACTACGTCGCACAGACCTTCGGCGCGAGCTACCCTCTGTTTGCAGCGGCCATCGGTGCTCTGGGCGCGTTTATCGCCGGTAGCAATACCGTGAGTAACATGATGCTGAGCCAGTTCCAATACGGTATCGCGGTCAACCTGGGCCTGTCCGGTGCCATGCTGGTAGCCCTGCAGGCCGTCGGCGCCGCAGCAGGCAATATGGTCGCGATTCACAATGTGGTCGCCGCCTCCGCCACGGTGGGTCTGCTTGGACGCGAAGGGGCCACCCTGCGGATGACCATCATTCCGACCCTCTACTACGTCCTGGTCGCCGGCCTGATCGGCCTGGCCGCGGTGTATCTGTTCGGAATCAGTGACCCGCTGATGCAGAGCTGAAACTAAAGAGGGCGCGCCTATCTCGGCACGCCCTCTTTACGTCCACTTTCCTGGCACAGAATCCCTGCAGCAAAACAGCTTACTATCCCAGCGGCAGCGCCGTTTTATTCACGACCTGGCGCATCACAAAGCTGGAATGCACCCCCGTCACCCCCTCGATACGGGTGATCTTGTCCAGCAACAAAGTCTGGTACGCATCCATATCCTTCACCACCACTTTCAGCTGGTAATCGGCATCCTGACCGGTAACCAGCAGACACTCCAGCACCTCCGGCAGCGCCCGAACGGCGGCATCAAACGCCGAAAACCGGTCCGGTGTGTGCCGATCCATCGAAATATGAATCAGCGCCATCAGCGTCAGCCCCAATTGCCGCGCATCCAGAATGGCGCGATAACCCGCAATCAGGCCGCTTTCTTCCAATGCACGCACCCGGCGCAGGCAAGGTGACTGCGATAAACCAATCCGCTCGGCAAGCTCCTGATTGCTGATGCGCCCCGCTTGCTGCAGCACTTCCAGAATGCGCCGATCATAACGATCCAGCTTCATAGATGCTCCCACAACCCAACCATAGACAAAAAATTGCTTAATAATTAATTAATGCGCAACAACTTACCATTAAACATTCTGCGGCGCATCAATTAGCAATAATCTAGCCCATGATCTTGCGTAGACTATGTCTGTCCGCTACCCGCAGACAGATGCAGCGAAATCCTACCCGGTAACCGCTCTGCTATCCGGGCCCACAAGGCCCGGAAAAACACCCCGCTAACCGGCACAAACCAACCCCGGGGACCATGACCCACCGCCCAACGTTAACGTTCGAGGATCCTACCGTGACCATGTTTAACCACCGCAAATACCGTCCGGCCCCGGTTGTGCCTATGCACAACCGCCAGTGGCCGAACCGCACTCTGGACAAAGCCCCGCGCTGGGCCAGCGTCGATCTGCGTGATGGTAATCAGGCGTTGCTGGAGCCGATGAATCCGGCGCAGAAGCAGCGACTCTGGGCGTTGCTGGTTAAACTCGGCTGCAAAGAGATCGAGATCGGCTTTCCTTCCGCCAGCCAACCCGACTACGATTTTATTCGCTGGTTGATCGAAGAGGATCAGATTCCCGACGACGTGACTGTTCAGGTGCTGGTTCAGGCCCGCGAGGCCTTGATCGTGCGTACTTTTGAAGCATTACGCGGCGTTAAACGCGCGGTGGTACACGTGTACAACTCCACCTCGAAAGTGCAGCGCGAGCGTGTGTTCGGCCAGGGCACCGAGGGGATTACCGCGATCGCCAAACAGGGTGCCGAGCTGCTCAAGCGTGAAGCGGATAAATACCCGGACGTCGACTGGACCTTTCAGTACAGCCCCGAGAGTTTCAGCAATACCGAAATGGACTACGCGGTTGAGATCTGCGATGCCGTGATCGACATCTGGCAACCGACCCCCGAACACCCCTGCATCATCAACCTGCCCGCTACCGTTGAAAGCACCACGCCAAACATCTTTGCCGACCAGGTCGAGTATTTTTTAACCCATATCCGCCAACGCGACAGTATTATTCTGTCCGTGCACACCCACAACGACCGTGGCAGCGCCGTGGCTGCCGCCGAACTGGCCTTACTGGCCGGTGCCGACCGTGTCGAGGGCACCCTGCTCGGCAACGGCGAACGTACCGGCAATATGGATATTGTCACCCTGGCCATGAACCTCTACAGCCAGGGCATCGACCCGGAGCTGGACCTGTCCAACCCCGATGAAATAATCGCCGTGTATACCGAATGCACCGGCCTGCCCGTACACCCCCGCCACCCCTGGATCGGTGAACTGGTGTATACCGCCTTCTCCGGCAGTCATCAGGACGCCATTCGTAAATGCCTGCACCAGCAGCAACCCGACGAGCATTGGCAGGTCGCTTACCTGCCCATCGATCCGCAGGATATCGGCCGTGACTACCAGGCGGTGATCCGGGTAAACAGCCAATCCGGCAAAGGCGGGGTCGCCTTTGTTTTAGAACGCGATTACGGCCTGAGCCTGCCGCGCTGGATGCAGGTAGAGATGGCGCAGCTGGTACAGCAGCAAAGCGAGACCAGCGGCAAAGAGATCGACGGGGAGGGAATCTACCGGCTGTTCCGGCAACACTTCGTCGCCGACACCGCACCGGTTAAGATCACAGGCTACCGGCTGAACCGCGATGGTCACGACCAGATCGAAGCCGACCTGCTGATTGGTGACACAGCCCACCAGATCAAAGGCGAAGGGGAAGGCGCTATATCCGCCTTTATTGACGCCTGGGGGCAGCACAGTGGCCAGCAGCTCAGCGTGGTGGATTACAGCGAGCATGCCATGGGCGCCGGCACCGATGCCGAAGCGGTCACCTACGTACAGGTCAACATCGATGGCGCCCGGGTCAGCGGCGTGGCCTTCGACCACGATACGGTAAGTGCCTCACTGAAAGCCGTGCTATCGACCATCAACCGGGTACGGCAGGCACAGAATCAGGCGGCGTAAGCCCTTCAAGCAGGTGCACCAAGGGCGCTGGTCCATGCTCACCGGACCGGCGCCTTGCCGGTCACAAGACGTGCATTACAGGGTAGTCGCTATACCCCTCGGGACCCGGGGTATAAAAGCGCTCCATATCGGGTGTATTTTCTGCTGCGCCGGAACGCCATCGGACGACCAGATCCGGGTTGGCCAGAAACGGCCGCCCCACCGCAACCAGATCACAACGGCTTGCGGCCAGATCGCTCTGCGCCCGGTCAGCATCGTAGCCGCCGCAGAGAATCAACGCGCCCTGAAACGCATTGCGGATCTTGTCTTTCATCGAATAAGGCACAACCGGCGCCCCCATCGACGCATGATCGACCAGGTGTATATACACCAGCCCGCGCGCATTCAGTTGTTCGGCCAGATAGGTGTAATCGGCCTCCATTCCGTCGTAAAGGGGCATGTCGTTAAACACGCCAAAAGGTGAAAGGCGGATACCGACTCTCTGCTTACCGATCGCGCCGCATACCGCATCAACCACCTCCAAAACAAAGCGCGCGCGGTTTTCGATGGATCCGCCATACTCATCACGGCGCTTATTTGAGCTGGGCCGGATAAACTGCTCCAGGAGATAGCCATTGGCGCCGTGCAATTCAACGCCATCGAATCCGGCCTGTAACGCATTCTCTGCCGCCAGAACAAACTCGCCGACGGCCGCGCGGATATCTTCCCCGCTCATCTCCTGCGGGATTGGGTGGGGCAACATCCCCTGACTATCGGTATACATCTCCCCCTCGGCGGCGATCGCCGAAGGCGCAAGAATGCGGGCCTTTGCCGGCATGTTCTGCCCGTGGGCAACGCGGCCGCAGTGCATCAGCTGCACAAATATTTTCGCGCCTTTACTGTGAACCGCCTCGGTAACCCCCCGCCAACCATTGACCTGCGCCGCACTGAAAATGCCGGGGATACGCGCGTAACCCAAGCCATTCGGCGAGGGAGAGGTTCCTTCGGTGATGATCAGTCCGGCCGAGGCGCGTTGTCCGTAGTACTGGGCCATCAACGCATTGGGAAGGTTATCGGTTGCCCGGCAACGGGTCATCGGCGCCATGACCAGATGATTTTGCAGGGTCAGCGAACCCAGGGTGGCCTTAGCGAACAAGATAGACATAAATAGAGAGCTCCAAAACAACAATATGAGCCGCTAATCGTTACCGATCAGCGGTCAACGTATCCTCTGTCTCTCTACTATAGGCGAAAAATTGCGCGCCTAGAGGGCACTATACCTGCTGAACCGCAGCGCACCGGCAGTCAATGCATAGCTCAGCGCGGCACTGAAAACTCGGCTGAACAGGAACGCTAAGACCTGCCTGCTCACCCGGATAGCTGCTCTGCAGCGCCGAGTTTTCCCATAACGTTCAACACGGCTGTTTTTTGTCCTGATGTCTGCAGACCAGCAGCTATAGGGCTTAGCGCTGGTTGCCCATAAATGCCACACAAGGTTATCCACAGATTCTGTGGATGACCTGATCAAAACGGTCTTGGCTGGGCTGGGCCGCGCGGCTAGTAGGCCGATAACGCGACAAAGGCGTCCATCACGCGCTGTGGGTTACGCATGAGCTCTTCTTTCCAGGTACCCAATCGACGCCGGCTCTGTATCAGACCGCGAATAGCCGCAGCATGACGCTCGGTGCCGATGGTAATAGCGCCGATTAACTGATCCGCCTCGAAACACAGACGGGTGTAGCGAAAATGCTCGGTATCGCTGGCTTCGATAACCTCGCCGCCCTCCCGGCCCTGCCATAACCCGAACGTATGGGAGATGAGCCCGCCGGTATCGAGCACATTCATGCTCAGACTGCCGCAGTAAGGGACGGTATTTCCGGCCATGTTCAGCGCTGCGACCCGGCCGTGCTCGGTCGCCGTCGGCTGCAACGCATGAACAACCCATTCGCCGGTAGAAAAATCCCGCCCCTGGGCGACGTCGCCCGCGGCATAGATCCCCTGCACCGAGCTCTGCATGTAGGGATCAACAATAATCCCCTGATCTGCATCGACGCCGGTGCCTTCCAGAAATGCCAAATTCGGCTCCACACCTGTGGCCAGTATCACCAGATCAGCGTCGATGGATTGATTATCCATCACCAGGCGAGGCCCCTCTTCAATCCGCTCCAGGCGCCCCTGAGTAATCACATTCACGCCTTTCTTCTCCAGCCAGCGCTGGATCATGCTGCTGCCGGTGGGCGTCATCATCGAGCGTAAAATCTGCCCGGCCCGACCGGCGATAACCGACAGCTCAACGCCCCTGGCTACCAGCGATTTAATACATACACCGGCGACAAACCCGCCCCCCACGATAACCACGCGAGCGCCCGGCTTAAGTTGCGCGGTGATGCGCCGGGCATCGTCCAGCGTCCAGCAGCTCACCACATTGTTATGCTCTGTTCCGGCGATGGGTGGCAGGCGGGGCGAGGAACCGGTGGCCACCAGCAACCGGTCATAGGCTAAGCTTGTACCGTCATCCAGGGTAACGCTGCCGCCGGGCTGGCCAGCTCTGACCCGCATCACACGGTTGTTCAGGTAGCGAATACCCAGGCGCGAATAGTGATCCGGCTGCTTACGCTGATACGCGCCGGACTCTTCAATATTACCGGCCAGAATGTAGGGGATCGCCATGCGCGCATAGGGTTCGCCGGCTTCTCCGCTGATCAGGGTGATCTCTCCGCCGGGATCTGCCCGGCGCAGTGTTTCAGCAGCTCTGACGCCGGCAGGTCCGGCGCCGATAATGACATATTGCATGAGGATGCTCTCTGTTATGCAGCACCACCCCGACCAGCGCAGCCAGACAAGTTCAGCCTGGCAATTTCAGCCAAACAAGTTTAGCCAGGCACCGGGCTGATCGACCGATACAACGCCTCAGGAGGTGGCAATGCAGAAATTGGGCGGCTATGGAGCTTGCCTGGCACAGAAGCCACCTTAGCGGTGCGTGCGTATCGGCCGGCGGTTCCCGGCAGGGTTGGCCCAATACCGTATAAACCGATTTTAGGCAGCGCCGGCTATCGTTCAAACCCCTCTTTGGAGCCGTTTCGATAAGCCTAAAGGTTGTAAGGCTTATTAGGACCGAAGGTTCATGTTGAGGAAATCGATCAGCATGCGCACCTTGGCCGACAGGTGTCGGTTCTGTGGATAAAGCGCCCAGATCCCCTCTTCCTCCTGCGCATAAGACGCCAGGACCTCGATCAGATCGCCGCAGGCGATGCGCCCGGCCACATAGTAATCGGGGAGCTGCACCAGCCCCATCCCCTTCAGCGCCGCATCCAGCAATACCGGTCCGCTGTTACAGCGCAAGTTGCCTTTAACATGGATGCTGCGCAATTTACCTGCCTCAACGAAGCGCCAGTAATCCAGCGTGCCCAGCAGACAGTTATGCCCGGTTAACTCTGACAATGTATGGGGCTGACCGTGGCGCTGCAGATAGTCAGGCGAGGCGCAAACGTGCAGGCGGCGCGAACCCAGTTTTTTTGCTACCAGCCGCGAATCTTGCAACGTGCCTAGGCGAATTCCCAGGTCGAACCCCTCCTCCACCAGATCCAGCTGCCGGTTGCTCAGCTGCAGCTCAACCTCCAGTCCGGGGTGTTGCTGGCAAAACGAATTCACCAGTGGCGCAATATAGCGTTCGCCGTACGCAACCGGCGCTGTCAGCCGTAGTTTGCCGATGGGTTCACGCTGCAGGTTGGAGACACTGCGTTGCGCATCTTCCAGGTTATCCAGAATCTGCCGGCAGCGCTGATAATAGGTTGCGCCGTCGGCGGTCACCGACACCTTACGGGTGGTTCGGTTGAGCAGCTTGACCCCCAGCCGCTGCTCCAGCGCACTGACCTGCCGGCTGACATTGGCAACCGACGTACCAAGACGGCTCGCAGCCGCCGTAAAGCTTCCTGTTTCGGTAACCGCGACAAACTCATTGATCCCTTCCCAAACCGCCATTGTCCTACCACGCTTATCCACTTTTCTCAGGTTGCACTGCTGTCCGACGCGGCGCGAGCGGACAGCGAGCTCTGCATATTCACCGCATATTATTACTCACAAGTAATAAAGATTTACAAAACACCCTGATTATCTCTTGTTAATAACAAACTACACTAACCGCACTTGAACATCAGACGCTACCATTTGGAGACACCCCAATGATCAAATCGAAAGCTGCCGTCGCCTGGGGGCCCGGACAACCGCTCGTCATCGAAGAAGTCGATGTGATGCCGCCCCAGGCCGGTGAAGTCCTGGTACGCATCGTCGCCAGCGGCGTGTGCCATACCGATGCGTTCACCCTGTCGGGCGATGACCCGGAGGGCATCTTCCCGGCAATTCTCGGCCACGAAGGCGGCGGCATTGTTGAGCAGATCGGCGCGGGCGTCACCAGCGTCGCGGTTGGCGACCATGTGATTCCGCTCTATACCCCCGAATGCGGGGAGTGCAAATTCTGCAAGTCCGGCAAGACCAACCTGTGCCAGAAGATTCGCGAAACCCAGGGTAAAGGCCTGATGCCCGACGGGACCACACGGTTTTCAAAAGATGGCCAGCCGATCTACCACTATATGGGCTGCTCAACGTTCTCCGAATACACGGTACTGCCGGAAATTTCACTGGCCAAAGTGAATAAAGCCGCGCCCCTGGAAGAGGTCTGCCTGCTTGGCTGCGGCGTCACCACCGGCATGGGCGCGGTCATGAACACGGCCAAGGTCGAGGAAGGCGCGACCGTGGCGATCTTCGGTATCGGCGGCATCGGCCTGTCGGCGGTCATCGGTGCGGTCATGGCCAAAGCCAGCCGCATCATCGCCGTCGATATCAACGAGAGCAAATTCGACCTGGCCCGCAAGCTGGGCGCCACCGACTGCATCAATCCCAAAGATTACGACAAACCGATTCAGGAGGTGATTGTCGACCTGACCGACGGCGGCGTCGACTACTCCTTCGAATGCATCGGCAATGTCGATGTGATGCGCTCGGCGCTGGAGTGCTGCCATAAAGGCTGGGGCGAATCGGTGATTATCGGTGTCGCGGGTGCAGGACAGGAGATCAGTACCCGGCCTTTCCAGCTGGTCACGGGCCGGGTCTGGCGCGGCTCCGCCTTTGGCGGCGTCAAAGGCCGCTCCGAACTGCCCGGCATCGTCGAACAGTACCTGCGCGGCGACTTCAGACTGGATGATTTTATCACCCATACCATGAGCCTTGAGGAGATCAACACCGCCTTCGATCTGATGCACGCAGGCAAGAGCATTCGCAGCGTCATTCACTACGACAAATAACAGCGCGGCACCAGCCTGCTCGGCGCCTCTCAGGGCGCCGTGCAGGGCGCGTCACCGGAAGCGAAGCCGGGCCGTAGCCGAAATTGAAGCTGAGGTTAAGGTTGGCCCGGCCTCCATTCGCAAGGACAAACCATGAGCATTGAACATATCTGCAGTAACAAAAGTTTCGGCGGCTGGCACAAGCAATACCGGCACCTATCTGCGGCACTCAGCTGCAGCATGCGCTTTGCCATCTACCTGCCACCGCAAGCGTCTTGCGGCCAGAAAGTCCCGGTCCTGTACTGGCTGTCGGGGCTGACCTGCAGCGACGAAAATTTTATGCACAAAGCGGGGGCGCAGCGGGTAGCGGCGGAGCTGGGCATCGCCATCGTGGCCCCCGATACCAGCCCCCGTGGTGAGGATGTGCCCGACGACCCGCAGCAGGCCTACGACCTGGGGCTAGGTGCCGGTTTTTACGTCAATGCCACACAACCACCCTGGAACCGGCATTACCACATGTATGATTACGTCGTGTCGGAGCTACCGGCCCTGGTGGAATCGCTATTCCCCGTGAACCGGCAGCGTGCCATCAGCGGCCATTCGATGGGTGGCCACGGCGCGCTGGTAGCGGCATTACGCAATCCCGACCGCTACAGTTCGGTGTCGGCTTTCAGCCCGATCAATAATCCAAGCCGCTGCCCCTGGGGACAAAAAGCGTTCAGCGCTTATCTCGGTGATGACCACGGTGCCTGGGCCGAATACGATGCCTGCGAACTGATTACGCGGGGAGCAGCCAGCCTGCCGACACTGGTCGATCAGGGTGACGCCGATGACTTCCTCAGCCGCGAGCTAAAACCCGAGGCACTGGCTGCGGCCGCAACGGCGAGCGATTACCCCCTGGAATTGCGCTACCAGGCGGGCTACGACCATAGCTATTACTTTATTGCCAGTTTTATCGAGGATCACCTGCGCTTTCATGCGCGGCATCTGGCTCGCCAATAATGGCGTCGGGACGGCAATGAGAGATAAAAGCCGGAGCAGCGCAGGTTGAACCCTGATGAACGCTACTGCGCGGCGACGATCAGATAGTGGGTATCCACCCCTTTGATCTGCAGGCAAACCTCATCGTCGAGCTGCTTTTTCAAGAGCGCCTTGCCCAGAGGCGCAGTCGGCGTCACCACATTGACGCAACGCCCCTGCCACTCAACGCGAATGCCGCCGGCCTCTGGCCCCAGAAACAGGTGCCGTTCGCTGCCATCATCGGCTTCCAGACTGACCAGCGTCCCTACCCGGATGGGTGTCCGGGGGGCAAGATCGGCTGTGGATAAGCGTCGATAGCGCAGAATCGCATTCTGCAGTTCCAGCACCCGCAGCGATAATCCGTGGGCCAGGTACGCCGCTTCAAGGCCCAGCGTATCGTATTTATTCTCCGCCACATTTTCGCTGTGCGTCGCACTTTCATGCGCCTGCTGGCTGGCCCCTAAAACGGTCGTAAGCTCTTGTTCAAGTTGGTCGATAATACGCTGAATCAGTTCGGTTTTTGGCATGAGATCTGGCTTTCAAACAGGAGTGGGCAGCCTAACGCAGCAAAGAACAGGGGTAAACACGCATCATACGCCAAAGTCTGAAGGTAGCGGCGCCCTTAACGGCTCGCCTCGATAGATAAACCGATCTGAAAATGCTAACGTTCCCTGTCACTTATACGGATCGATCAGGACCATCGGCACTTATGATAGCCAAACGCGGGGCACCCTACTGGATCACGGTTTTTCTCTGCTCACTCGCGGTATGGGTCGGCTCGGCACGTGCCGCAACACCGGCAACGCCCGGTGAAAGCGCTGTGTCAAAACCAGCAGCAACCACAGCGCCTGACTCGAGCACCGCGCTGGTTGCCGCAACCGCGTCGGCCGCAGAGCCCACACTGGCGAATAAGAACGAACAGTTACTGAAAGACAGTCGCGCACTACAGATCAACGCCCAAAGCCTGCTTCGACAGATCTACGCCACCGAGCATTCTATCCTCTACCCCCACGATGACCTGGTAACGGTACTGTTTTCACAGCGCATAGGCGCGCGGATTTTCCTGCATTATGCCGAGTTCTATATCAACGGTAAGCTGATCGAGACCTACAATTATCAGATGGCCAAAGTCGAGCTGCTGGCGCACTACCGGGCGGTGCAACCGATGTTCACGACGCTGCTGCCCCCCGGCGAATATGTTGTCAGAATCCGCATCTATGGCCTGGCCATGGGCGGGGATCGCTTTGTTGAAGCCGAGACAGTCATTCAGAAAGGCGGAAAGCCGCTGTTTCTGGAGCTCAACAACAGCTTCCGGGAAATCGCCGTCAGCGAATGGCGCCAATAGCGCGCCACGCCCATAATTATTGCTTGTGTCGCCCGCCTCAACTATTGGCCGCACATCGCGTCTGATCCGCCGGAAGTTGCTCGCTGACAATGGCGTAGCCGTGCTCGCGCAGTTTATGACTGACTACGGCGGGATCCTGCGCCCGAAAACGCACGATCACATTGCGAATACCCGCCTCATCGTCCGTCTGCTGCTGGGGGGTAATCACACTCACCAGATGCCCGCCCGACTCATCCAGACAGCGCAACAGCCGCGATAAGTTACCCTGCTTATCCTCCAGACGCAGCGTAAGACGCGTGGCATTCTCTTCGCGACAACCGGTGATATCGAGGAAAAAGTCCAGCAGATCGACACTGGTGACGATTCCCACCAGACGCCCTTCGTCCACCACTGGCAGACAACCGATCGTATGCTCACGCATCAGACAGGCGGCGTCTTCCACCAGGGTTTGCGAGTGGCAGGTCACGATGCGCCGATGCATGATATCCCGGGCGGTCAGCTTGGCCAGCAGATAGTTTGCTTCACCCGCCGAGAGCGTGGTGATGCCGGAGGGACTGGCTTTCTGCACATCCCGGTGGGAGATGATCCCCACCAGCGCGTCCTGCGCATCCACCACCGGCAGGTGCCGGATGCGCCGCGCCTGCATATACCCGGCAATATGCGCCACCTTGCTGTCTTCGGTAACCTTGACCACGTCGCAGGTCATGATCTGATCAACGTACATAATGCTCTCCTGAAGATGGGGCATGCTTGCCCATCAAACTGAATACGTGCTTTTAACTCAGTGACCTAAATAGGCCTTGCGGACCGCTTCGTTAGCCAGGAGGGCGCTTGCTTCATCCGCCAGCGCCACATGACCCGATTCCAGTACATAGCCCCGGTCCGCGATCTGCAGGGCGGCGCGGGCATTCTGCTCGACCAGCAAGATGGTCACCCCCTCCTCGTTCAAGGCTTTAATCACGCGAAAGATCTCCGCCACCAGCAAGGGGGCGAGCCCCATCGACGGTTCGTCCAGAAACAGCAACACCGGTTTACCCACAATAGCGCGTCCCATCGCCAGCATCTGTTGCTGCCCACCGGACAGTGTTCCCGCAGGCTGGCGCCGTTTCTCTTTCAGGACGGGAAACAGGTCGTAAATCCGCTCGATATCCGCGCTCACAGCAGCTTTGCCATCCTTGCGGGTATAAGCCCCCAGCAGCAGGTTGTCTTCCACACTCAGGGGCGCAAAAACCTGCCGTCCCTCAGGTGAGTGGCAGATACCGGCCGCGACGATCTTATGCGGGGCGAGTCGGGTGATGTCCTGGCCGTTAAGACGGATGGAACCGCTCGTGGCCGGGTGAACCCCCGACAGCGTGTGCAGCAGCGTCGTCTTGCCCGCCCCGTTGGCACCGACCATTGCCACCAGCTCGCCGGGATACACCTTCAGCGAGACATCCGAAATCGCCCGGATCGGCCCGTAATAACTGGCCAGACTCTCGACGTCGAGTAACGGGTCGGTTTTAGTGAGCATGCTCAACCTCCTCGCCCAGATAGGCTTCGATGACCTTCGGATTGTTCTGGATCTCTTGCGGTGTCCCTTCGGCCAGCAGACTGCCGAAACCCAGCACCAGAATCCGGTCGGAAACCTCCATCACCAGCCCCATATTATGCTCGACCAGCAAGACAGTGATCCCGGTCCGGCGCAGCCGCTTGATCAGCTCACGCATCTCCACAGTCTCGGTATCGTTCAGGCCGGCCGCGGGTTCATCCATCGCCAGAAAGCGCGGTTTGGCCGCCAGTGCCCGCGCAATTTCGAGTCGCTTTAACTCGCCGTAGGGCAACGACCCCGCTTCGCGGTCGGCCAGATGCGCCAGATCGCACAGTGTCAGCGCTTCCAGCGCCCAGGCGCGCACCTGTTGCTCCTCCCGGCTGACCGAGGGCAGGCGTAACGCCCCTTTGATCAGTCCGGTGGATGAACGCAGATGACAACCCACCATGACGTTTTCCAGCACCGTCATGTTGAAAAAGATCTGTAAATTCTGGAACGTTCGGGAAACCCCGCAGGCCGCAACCTGAAACGGCTCCCTGCCAACCAGCTCGGTATCATTGAAACGGATCGACCCCGTATCCGGTACATAAAACCCGCACAACATGTTGAACAGCGTGGTTTTCCCCGCCCCGTTGGGCCCGATCACCGAATAGACGATGCCCTCCGGCACGGCAAAACTCAGGTCAAAAATGGCGGTCAACCCGCCGAACGATTTTTCGAGATTGGCAACCTGCAACAGGGCCATAGTCTTTCCCCCGGCATGCTTGATGACTAAATAAGTGACAGCCTGAACGGCAGCAACGCAGCCGTCAGGATGATTCGGCGGCGCCGCCTTGCAGCAGTGCCGCATCAGATTTGCCGGAGCGACGAGCTTCTGCCGCCGGCGGAGCGGCCTGCTTGCCGGCGACGGGCAAAGCGACCGGTGGCACACCGCTGTCACAGACCTCGCCCGCTTGCCCGCTCGGTGCGGGCGGTAACCCCGCACCAGCACCCCGTTCCTGCCGCGCCCTCCACGTCTTCCAAAACAAGTTCAGTCTGCGGGCAACGGTAACGAACAGCCCCTGGGGCAGAAAGATCATGATCCCCATCAGGATCGCGCCAAACACCAGCACTTCGTAATCGTCAAACACCACCAGCACCTCGGGCAGCAGTGTTAGCGTCAATGCCCCGAACACTGCGCCGAATGTGGAGGCGAGCCCACCCAGCACCACCATGGTGACCAACTCGATGGAAAAGAAGAAACCGAACGAATCCGGACTGATAAAGGCCTGCTGATGGGCAAACAGGCTGCCGGCCAGCGAGGCGATCATCGCCGAGAAAACGAACACGTTGACCTTGGTCCGGGCGGTATCGACCCCCATCATCTGCGCCGCGAATTCGGAGCCATGCACGGCGCGCAATTCCCGCCCTGCCCGGGAATCGATAATGTTCAGCGACGCCAGCACCACCAGCATCGCAACGACGGCGACCAGCGAGTACCAGCGCAGATCGGTATCCACCGCCCAGCCAAACAACGACAGCGTCGGTATATCGCCCAGCCCATCGGGGCCACCGGTAAGATGAACTTCCTGGACCAGAATGATATTGACGATAATGCCAAAGCCCAGCGTCGCCATGGCCAGATAATGCCCCTTGAGCTTCAGGATGGGGCGCGACACCAGATTGGCAATGACAAATACCAGCAGCATGCCGCACAGCATCGCCAGCCAGGGATTCCAGCCGTACTGGGTCGTCAGCACGCCGGAGCTGTAAGCGCCCATACCAAAGAATGCCGCATGTCCCAGCGAGATCTGCCCGGCATAACCCATAAACAGATTCAGCCCGACGGCCAGAATGATATTCAGCAGCACCGTCACGCCGACGACGGTGACAAAGTAGTTATCCGGCTGCAGCAACGGCAATATTGCGACCACAGCCGCCAACGCAAAAAAGCCTCTGAGTCGTTTCATACGCGATCCACCGATTTTTTACCGAACAAGCCGCTGGGGCGAAAAAACAGCACCATCAGAATGATAAAAAAAGCGATCGCATCCTTGTAACCCGATGAAATCAACCCAGCGCCCAGGGACTCCAGCACACCCAGCAGTACGCCACCGGCAACCGCCCCCATGGAGCTGCCCATACCGCCAAGAATCGCCGCCGAAAAACCCTTCAACCCCAGCATGATGCCCGCATCAAACGAGGTAAACGCGATCGGCGCGATCGCCACACCGGCGATCGCACCCAACGAGGCGGACAGGCCGTAGGAGATCAGCATCATCAGGCCGACATTGACTCCGACCAGCTGCGCCGCCGCTTTGTTACAGGAACAGGCCAGGATGGCCTTGCCCATCAGGGTTCGATCAAAGAAATAGCGCACAATCAGCACACAGATCAGGGCAATACCCATGACCCACAGACTCTGGGGTACGATAGTGGCCGAGCCGATGGCTATCGGACTATCGCCGCTGAAGGGCGTCATGCTGTGGATCTCCTTACCCCAGATCAGTAACGCCGCGCCGCGCAGGAAGATAGACGCGCCGATCGTGATAATAATGGTGGCCACCACACTGGCCCCCCGGGCTCGCTCGATAGCGAACTTATTCAGCAACACGCCGACAACGGCAACGATCATCACCGCGATCACGATAGCCAGCAACGTCGGCACACCGCTGGCGAGCAACCCTACCGCCGACATGCCGCCCAGCATGACGAACTCCCCCTGGGCAAAATTCACCACCCCGGAAGCGTTGTAGATAATGGCGAAACCCAGACCGACCAACGCATAGGTCGCACCGACCGTGACGCCCGTCAGGAGAAACTGCAGAATCTGATCAAACATAAGCCGTCCCCGCCACACCGGCGGCCAGTAAGGACCGTCGGTGCGACTCTCATTGCCGCGTCAGGGAATTAATTCACCAGGGTCCAGTCACCGTTGCGAATTTCCAGCATCCGGAAAGCATCCAGGCCCAACCCGAGGTGATCCGTTGAGGTCATGGTGAACACACCACCGGTACCGATAAAGCCCTGGGTGCGCTCAATCTCATCGCGGACTTTCTCCTTGTCGGTGGAATTGGCGCGGTCAATCGCCTGCAGCGCAATCATCAGGCCATCGTAGGCGTGGCCGCCAAAGGTCGAGACATCGCCATACTTGGCCTCATACTGGCCCTTGTAGCTGACCAGTACGGACTTCTGCGCATCGCTATCGGATAATTTATCGGCGACCAGCAGGGCGGCTGCGGGCAAACGAATCCCCTCAGCGGCAGGGCCGGCCAACTCGATAAACTTCTTCGAAGCGACACCGTGGGATTGGTACAACGGCAGATCGACGCCCAGTTGACGGATATTTTTACTGACGATGGCCGGTCCGCTGCCAAAGCCGAAATTAAGAATCGCCTGAGCATCGGTTGCGCGGATTTTGGTGACTTGCGCGGTCATATCGGTGTCTTTGCGACCATAGGACTCATCGGCCACCACCGTGATGCCGTACTGACCCGCCAGATCCAGGCTTTGCGCCCGCCCCGATTTGCCAAAGCCGCCATCACCACTGATCAGAGCGATTTTGGTCACGCCGCGGGACTGCATATCGGCAAAAATCTTCGCCGCCGCCATACGGTCTGTATGCGGGGTCTTAAAGGTCCAGCGCGACACCGGGTCGACTATTTTTACCGAGCCCGCCAGGGAGATAAAGGGCACACCCGCCTTCTCTATCTCGGGCATGACGGCCAGCGTACTGCCGGAGGTCGAGCCGCCAACAATCACGTCCACCTTATCGCGCTTGATCAGACGCTTTACAAAACTGACCGATTTTTTGGCATTACCGCCATCATCATAGTGAATCAACTCCACCTGACGGCCATCGATCCCTCCGGCCTCATTAACCGCCGCGATCTGCATCTGCAGGGTTTTCAATTCAGGATCACCGAGGAACGAGGCGGGGCCGGTCACCGCAAGGAAGGTCCCGACTTTGATCGTCCCTTCCGCCAGTACCGAGGTGCTGGCCATCATGGCACTGAGGGCGAACGCCGCGGCACCGGTAAGAAATCGTCTACTTCTTTTCATAGCTAATGTCCTTCTTGTATGAGTATTTATTGTTATGAACTACATCCAGACCGTAATGCAGAATAATTCATACCCACAAGATCAACAAGTGATTTGTGTACTATATTTCACATTCCGTTGTGAGAATATCTCACGTTACGTGCAAAACGCAGTCAAAAAAGTACGGATCGCGCCGCATACCGCATGACAACAACCACCAGTAAAACCCGCTAAAAATGATGAATATCAATACAAAAGACCACTAAAGACGAACCTGGCAACACCCCGAACACCCCACTCAAGGAACTATAATGCACGCCGTGTTGCACTCCAATTTTAAATGCACTATTCTGCACAGCAAGACTCGTAAGCCGGATGCGGCGCCAACCATGGCGTCGCCACTCGCCGCATAACGACTACGCATCCAATACCTGCAAATAACAACAATGAGGTAAGCGCTGTGAAAGACTCTTTAACTGTCGGTGCCACGACCACCGCCCGCATCGGTATCGACGCCGCCCGCACTATCGACTTCATGGGCGATGATGTTCGCGTCTATTCAACCCCCAACCTGCTTTACGATATCGAAATGACCTGCCGTCAGTTGCTATCTGAATTCCAGGACCCCGGGGAAGATTCCGTCGGCACTCGGGTCGAACTGGATCATACCGGCGCGACGCTGGCAGGCATGTGGGTCGACATCTCTGTCACGGTAACGGCTGTGCAGGGACGGGCTGTCGCCTTCGACTTTCTGGTCACTGACGCGCTGGAAAGCGTCGCCAAAGGCAAGCACAGCCGCTTCGTCGTCGATATCGCCAAAACCGCCGAGCGCCTGAAAGGCAAGGCCGCCAGGTGCCGCGCGGCATAACGAACGCGATGCCAGCCCTGATATTCCTCTCGCCCACCCGGTAAACCTGCGGAGGCCTGTGCCCCATGCGTACCCGTCCGGAAAGCAAAAAAGTTGCCACGTTCTGCTACAACTGTGTCGCAGGCCCCGATCTGATGACTGTGCGGGTCGAAGACGGGGTCGCTACCGAGGTGGAGCCTAATTTTGCCGCCGCCCAGTTCCACCCCGCTCAGGGCAAAGTCTGCGTGAAAGCTTATGGGCTGATTCAGAAAGCCTACAACCCCGACCGGGTATTGCAGCCCATGAAGCGCACCAATCCCAACAAGGGCAAAGATCAGGATCCCGGCTTCGTTCCCATCTCCTGGGATGAGGCGCTGGACACCATCGCCGCCAAGGTTGTTGAGGCGCGGGGCAACGCCGGACGCGACGGTTCCGGCTACCCGCGTATCGCCGCCAGCTTTGGCGGTGGCGGCACCCCCACCTACTACATGGGCACCTTTCCGGCCTTTCTTTCGACGCTGGGGCCGATCGATTTTGGTTTCGGCAGCGGCCAGGGCGTCAAGTGCTACCACTCCGAACACCTGTACGGCGAATTTTGGCACCGCGCCTTTACCGTGGCGTCCGACACCCCGAACACCAACTACATCGTCTCGTTCGGCGCCAACCTGGAGGCCTCCGCCGGACCCTGCGGCACCATGCGCCATGCCAACGCGCGCATTCGCGGCGTGAAGCGGGTGCAGATCGAGCCGCATCAGTCGGTCACCGCCGGCTGCTCGGCCGAATGGGTGCCGATCAAGCCCAAGACCGACCCGGCCTTTATGCTCGCCATGATCCACGTTTTGCTGCATGGCGACCGCAGCCGTCTGGATATTCCTTATCTGCGCGATCGCACCGGCTCACCCTATCTGGTGGCGCCCAACGGTTACTACCTGCGCGATCCCGAAAGCCGCAAACCCCTGATTATGGACAGTCAGTCCCAGCAGGCGGTTGCCTTCGATACCCCCGGTATCGTGCCGGCGCTGGAAGGCGAATTCATCGTCAGCGGTGCAGAGATCGGCGCCGATGATCAGGTATGGCAGCACCATTCAATTAGCGTCAAGACCGCCTTCGGCCACCTGATCGACCACGTCGAGGACTACACGCCCGAATGGGCCGCCGCCATCTGCGACGTTAAGGCCGACACCATTCGCCGCGTCGCCGAGGAGTATCTGGACCATGCCCAGGTGGGTGCGACCATCGATATCGAGGGCCGCACATTACCGTTTCGTCCGGTCTCCGTGGTACTCGGCAAGACCGTGACCAACGGCTGGGGCGGCTACGAATGCTGCTGGGGACGCACCATGCTCGCCTGCCTGGTCGGAGCGCTGGAGGTCCCGGGCGGCATTCTCGGTACCACGGTGCGCCTTAACCGGCCCGCCACCGGCCGTGCCGAAAGTATCCAGGCGGGACCTGACGGCTTTATGGCCTTCCCCATGAATCCCACCGGCAAGGATGACTGGAAAGCCACCCCGCATACCCGCAACGCCTACGATACACTGGTGCCGCTGGCCTCCAACTCACCCTGGAGCCAGGCCCTCGGTCCGACCCACCTGTCCTGGATGCAACAAAACGAAACACTGGACACCTTTCCCGAAGCCACGCTGCCGGATGTCTGGTTTATCTACCGCACCAACCCGGCCATTTCGTTTTGGGAAACCGACACCATCAGCGACATCATGACCCGCTTTCCCTTTACGGTCGGCTTCGCCTATACCCGCGACGAATCCAACCATATGGCGGATATTCTGCTACCGGACCAGACCGATCTGGAAAGTACGCAGCTGATCCGCGTCGGCGGCACCAAATTCATGGAGCAGTTCTGGGAGTATCAGGGCTACATCCTGCGCCAGCCGGCGGCCGAGCCCCAGGGGGAGTCGCAGGATATGACCTGGATCGCTACCGAACTGGCGGCGCGCTGCGACCTGCTCGAACCTTATAACAACGCCATCAATCGCGGCGCCGGCGGGGTGGCGCTCAAGGATCGTGGCGGCCGCTACGATTTCAGCCTGCCCACCACGGACAAGCACTCGGTGGATGCCATCTGGGACGCCAGCTGCCGCGCCGCCAGCGCCGAACTCACCGAAGGTCGCGAGAGCGACGGGCTCGATTACTACAAAGAGCACGGCATGCGCATGATCCCCTTCTCGAAACTGCGCTGGTATCTGATCTGTGAAATGCAAGACCGCGGGCTGCGTTTCGAAATGCCCTATCAGGAAGGGTTGCTGCGGGTCGGACGCCAGCTGGCCAATCGCCTGCACGAAAAAGGCATCTCCTTCTGGGATACCCAGCTCAGCGAGTATGAAGCCCTGCCGGAATGGAAAGATGTGCCGGGCATCTGGGAAGACGCCCTGGAAAACAACTTCCAGATCCGGATCGGTGATTATCCTTTCTGGCTGCTGACCTCGCGCAGCATGCAGTACAACTGGGGCAGCAACGTGGCTATCCAGATGGTTCGCGAAGTCTCCAAAAATATTAAAGGCCACGACGGCGTGATCATGAACACCCAGCGCGCCGCCGAGATGGGGCTGAAAGAGGGGGACTGGGTCGAGATCCGCTCGCCGGTGAATGTGGTCAAAGGCCGCGTTGGCCTGCGTCAGGGAATCCGCCCCGACGTGCTGCTGATGATCGGCCAGTTCGGCCACTGGATCACCCCCACCGCCAAAGACTTCCAGTTACCCAGTATGAATCCGTTGGTGCCGATGCTGATGGACCTTACCGACGCCACCGGCTCCGCCGCCGACCTGGTGCGTGTCTCCATCAAACCATTGGGAGATGCCGCATGACCCGCTATATCATGATCGCTGACCTGCGCCGCTGCGTCGGCTGTCAGACCTGCACCGCCGCCTGCAAACACCGCAACGCCACCGCGCCCGACGTGCAGTGGCGCAAGGTGCTGGATCTGGAGGTGGGCGAATACCCCGATGTACGCCGTACTTTTGTCCCTGTGGGCTGCCAGCACTGCGCGAAACCGTCCTGCATGGAGGTCTGTCCGACCACGGCGACCAGGCAGCGCGATGACGGGCTGATCACCATCGATTACGACCTCTGCATCGGCTGCGGTTACTGTGCCGTCGCCTGTCCTTATCAGGCGCGCTACAAGGTCAGCGAACCCGCGCAGGCCTATACAGGTAAGCGCATGGCCAATGAAATCGCCCGCGAAGACCCGCAACGGATCGGCGTGGCGCAAAAGTGCACCTTCTGCTACGACCGTATCGACCACGGCAAAGCCAACGGTTTAACCCCGGGCATCGATCCCGACGCCACCCCGGCGTGCGTCAACGCCTGTATCACCGGCGCCCTGCACTTCGGCGATATCGAGGACGAAAACTCCAACGTCGCGGTGTTGCTGCGGGAAAACCAAAGCTTTCGCATGCATGAGGAGCTGGGTAACGAACCCGGTTTCTATTACCTGTGGGACGACCACGCTATCGAGAATGCCCCAGCGGGCGTGCAGGAAATCCAAGCGAACGTGGAGGCCAACACATGAACAGCATCACCCCCTGGCTGCAGCGATTCTGGGACTGGCGCGCCGCCGGCAATTTTATCGGCGGCGGCATCGGTAGCGGACTACTGGTCTGGGCGGCGGTTTTATCACTGGCCGGTTACGCCGTCGAGTGGCTGCTACTGCTGGGCCTTGGCGTGATCGGCGTCGGTTTATTTTGCGTGTTTCTTGAGCTGGGACGGCCCTGGCGCGCCATCAATGTGCTGTTTAACGCCCGAACCTCCTGGATGACCCGCGAGGCGATGGTCGCCGCCGCCCTGTTCCCACTCGGCCTGCTGGCCGTGCTGACGGGCAGCGTCATCCTTACGCTGCTGACCGCGCTGGCCGGGATGGGGTTTCTCTACTGTCAGGGCCGCATACTGCAGGCCGCCAAAGGGATTCCCGCCTGGCGTATCGCCACCCTGCCACCGCTGATAGCCAGCACCGCGCTCTGCGAAGGGTTAGGACTGTTTTTAGTGTTATCGCCACTGCTTGACATACCGGTTACCGTCATCGCCACCAGTTTGCTACTGATGCTGCTCGGAGCACGTTTTTTCGCGTGGGGCCGTTATCGCAACAGCCTGACGCAGCATGCCCCGCTGGCTTGCCAGGACGCGGCGACGCAGATCAACGCACAGTTCGTTCGCTTCGGGGCCATCCTTCCCGCACTGCTGGCAATCGCACAACTACTGATCGGCAACGGTACGCCCTGGCTGGCTGCCCTGAGCGGCCTCTGTGCACTGCTGGCCGGCGGCTTCGTCAAGTTTCATCTGCTTAACAGTCTTGCGTTCAACCAGGGCTACGCCATCAGCCATTCACCCACCCGCGGGGCAGGCAGGACCGGGCCGAGCGTCAAGCCCGGCTGGCCATCAGGGCATTTGCAAGCACCTGTGACAGCATCTTCACACCCGCAAGACACACTGGCAGCCCCAATCGGCGCCGCTGAACGCGCCTGAACAGCGCGAACACAATAACAATAATCACCGACAAGGGTAGCAAGGCGATGCATGAACTCAGGATTCACGGCCGCGGCGGTCAGGGGGCCGTTCTGGCGTCAAAAATACTGGCCAAGGCACTGGTATCGGAAGGGCTGCATGTCACCGCGATCCCCGCGTTCGGCTTCGAGCGCCGTGGCGCGCCGGTCGCCGCTTTTATGCGCTACAGCGACCGGCCGATCCGGCGCATCAACAACATCTACAGCCCGGACACCGTGATGAGCATCGACCCCTCGGTGATCCACTCGGTGAATATCTTCGAGGGCATGCAAGCGGGCGGAACCTGGATCCATACCGGCCGCGCAGAACCCGATGAACTGGTTTTTCCCGACAGTCTGGCAACCCTGGCGCTGTGCGATGCGGTAGGGATCGCCATGCAGGTTTTCCGGCGCAATATCACCAACACCATCATGCTCGGCGCTTTTGCCAAGGCCACAGGGCTGGTATCGCTGGACGCGTTAAAAAAAGGCCTGGAGTCTGCCAGTTTTCGCGATGCGGGCCTGCACCAGAACATGCTGGCCGTGGAGCGCGGTTACGAAGAAACCCGGCTGTTTCACCTAAATAACGCCTGCGCAGCCAAAACACCGAAGCCGGCAGCCGGCGCTCTGGAGGACCGGATATGAGCCAGCCGATAAAAACACGCGCCGACAATCTGATCCCTTACCAGCCGATCTACCCCGACCAGGTGCCCGACACCTACTGCCCGGTCGCCAAAGAGCCGGCGCAAATGTTACCCGGCGACTGGCGCAGCATGCGTCCGGTGGTCGATCGGGATAAGTGCGTCAAATGCGCCACCTGCTGGATCTACTGCCCGGTTCAGTGCGTGGTGGAAAAAGCGGCCTGGTTCGATATCAATCTCGCGACCTGTAAAGGCTGTGGTATCTGCGCGCAGGAGTGCCCGCAGCGCGCCATCACCATGATCGAAGAGGCGGGGAAATAACCATGAGCATAGACCAGAGCAAGGCGATTAAGCAGCAGGCCGACGCCCCCGCGAAAAGCACCGGTCAGGCGCGCCCGGCAGTCAGCGTAAAAGCGCTGCGCAGACTTCCGGACTCGGTGGTGTGCGACGGCAATGAGGCCTCCGCCTGGGCCGTGGCACTGGCGCGCCCGGATGTGATCGCCATCTACCCGATCACGCCCCAGTCATCGCTGGTGGAGTATCTCTCGCAGTTTGTCGCCGAGGGGCTGATCGACGCCGAGTTAATGAACGTTGAGGGCGAACACAGCGTGATGTCGGCGCTGCAGGGGGCCGCACTGGCCGGCGCGCGAACCTACACCGCCACCTGCGGACCCGGGCTGGCCTTTATGTTCGAACCTTACATCCGCACGCCGGGCCTGCGCCTGCCGATTGTCACCAGCCTGGTAACCCGCGACACCCTCACGCCGCAGTGCGTGTGGGGCGGTCAGCAGGATGCCATGCTGGTCAAGGAGGTCGGCTGGATTCAGATGTACTGTGAATCGGTGCAGGAGGTGCTGGACACGACGGTGATGTCCTTTCGCATCGGCGAGCACCCGGATGTGATGTTGCCGGTGAATGTGAACAGCGATGGCAACTACCTCTCTTACGGCGTCACCGGTATCGACCTGCCCGAGCAGGCGGATGTCGATGCCTTTCTGGGCCAGAAAAATATCAACTGGCACGCGGCACTGGATCCCGAGCGGCCCATGGCGATCGACCCGCTCACCGGCGGCGCCGGCGGACCCGGCCCCTCGTTGTTCGTCGGCTATCGCAAGGGGCAGTGCGATGCCATGCAAAACGCCTTACAGGTGATCGAAGACGCCCATGAAGAATGGGCACAACGGGTCGGCCGCCGTTTCGCACCACTGATCGAGCAATACCGCCTGGACGATGCCGAGTATGCCATCGTCACCATTGGCAGCATGACCGGCGCCGCCAAGGACGCCGTGGATGCAGCCCGCGAGCGCGGCGAACCGGTGGGCCTGATAAAAGTAAAAACCTTCCGCCCCTTTCCGGTGGCCGCCATGCAAAAAGCCCTGTCCAAAGTCAAAGCGATCGGCGTGGTAGACCGCGCGGTCAATTTCGGCTGGAACAGCGGGCCGCTGTTTCAGGAGACCCTGGCCGCGGCCCATGGCCTGCAGCGTTACCTGCCCGCCGCCAGCTTCATCGGCGGGCTGGCCGGTGCCGACATCACCACCGATCACTTTGACCGCATCATTCATGACACCGCCCGCCTGCTCGATGGTCAGGTGATCGACAGCCCGGTCTGGGTTAACCAGCACGATTGATAGCGGCGAGAGGAAACGACCATGAACCAGAGCAAGTATCTCATTATCGGCAGCAGCCATGCCGCGCTCGAAGCTGCTGCTGCGATCCGCATGCAGGATGAAACCGGCACGATCACGCTCATATCCCGCGATCCGCAGCGTCCCTATTCACCCACCGTGCTGCCGTATGTGATCTCGGGCCAATCCGACCCGGAACAGATCCGCCTGCGCGACGACGACTATTTCGCGCGGCATAACATCACCCTGGTGCTCGGCGACGCCCTGCTCGGTCTTGACTGCAAGGCGAATGTGGCGCATTTCAGCTCCGGACAGCACTGGCAGTACGACAAGTTGCTGCTCGCCACGGGCTCCACCCCGGCGATACCGCCTGTCACGGGGCTCGACGAGGTCCCCTTCCATGTGGTGCGCACCCTGGACGATGCCCTCGGCTTACGCCAGGCCATGCAACACGCCAGACGCGCGGTGGTGCTCGGCGGCGGTTTCGTCGGCACCCATGCCGCAGAAAATCTCGCCAAGGCCGGCCTGGAGGTGATCCTGGTTGAGATGCAAGCGCAGCTGCTGCCCTGGTATTTCGATCAACGCGCGGCCGGCCTGATCGAGCAGGCCTTTAGTCGCAACGGCATCAGCGTGCTGACCCAGCACAGGGTCGACGCGGTTGTCCGACAGGAACAAAGCTGCAGACTGACGCTGAGCGGCCCCGATGGCACCGCTCTGGCGCAGCCTCTGGAAGCCGACCTGCTGGTGGTGGCGACGGGAGTGAAAATGGTGATGGACTATCTGGAGGGCAGCCCCATCGAGACCGATACGGGCATCATCGTCAATGACCGGATGCAGACCAGCCAGGCCAACGTCTGGGCCGCCGGTGACGTCGCCCAGGCCCGCTGTTTGCTCAATAACCTGCCAAACCCGGCCAGCAATGCCCGCGGCATGATCAACGGTATCCTGCCCGACGCGGTCGAACAGGGACGGATTGCCGGTATGCAGATGGCCGGTGACAGCGCCGCCAAAACCTATTCTGGCGGCGTGCCGATCAACACGTTCAGCTTCTTTGGTAATCGCGCCGTGTCGGTCGGGTGCAGCAGCGCGCCGGTCGATGATGACAGCATCGAAACCTGCCTGCTGGAGACAGACGCGGCCGGGGGAGAAGCCCATCTGGCCTTCCGTAAAGTGCTGCTGCAAAACAACCGGTTGATCGGCATATCCGCCATCAATGACCCGATCGACGCCGGCATTATGTGGCAGTTGATCCTGCGCGGTACCGACCTGGGACCGGTCAAGGAAGCGTTTCTGGCGCAGCCCCTGGCCACCGGCCGTCAACTGATGTCAGCCACCTGGCGCTGAGCCGCAGCCGAGCCTGATCGAGAGGATTACACCGTGGGAAACGCTCATAACAGTATCATCTTCCATCCCGAAAAATGCGCCGGCTGCTCGACCTGCATGCTCGCCTGCGCCAGGGCCAAAACCGGCAGCGACGATATCCGACATTCGCGCATCGCCATTCAACCCGGCGCGATGACCCTGGCGGGTGACGCCCCCGCCGAAACAGCACTGGCCCTGTGTCGTCAGTGCGGCGACCCGAAATGCGTACAGAATTGCCCTTCCACCGCGCTGAGCATCAACGCCGACAGCGGCGTAATCGACTGGAACGGTAACAAGTGCATCGACTGCCTGCTCTGCACCGTCGGCTGCAGCTACGGTGGCATCGCCGTCAATGAAGCCGACGGCAGAGTCATGAAGTGCGACATGTGCGCGGGCGATCCGGCCTGCGTCAAGGCCTGCCCGAACGGCGCCCTGGAGCTGAACCGCAGCGCCGAGCTCTACCAGGAGTTTGGTCACAAAGAAGACCTGTTTGTACCCGGTCTGTCCGCTTGCCAGGGCTGCAATTCTGAACTGCTGATCCGCCATACCCTGCGCAAGGTCGGCAGCAATGTGGTGCTCGCCACGCCACCCGGCTGCATCCCCGGCATGGGCACCGTGGGCTACAACGGCAAGACGGGCAGCAAGGTGCCGGTCTTCCACCCGCTGCTAACCAATACCGCCTCCATGCTGGCGGGGATCAAGAAACAGTACAACCGGCTGGGCCGCGACGTCACCATGCTGGCACTGGCCGGTGACGGCGGTGTCGGCGATGTCGGCTTTCAATCGCTTTCGGGCGCCGCCGAACGCAACGAGCAGATGCTGTTTGTCTGCGTCGACAACGAAGGCTACATGAACACCGGTATGCAGAGTTCCGGTAGCACGCCGGCTGGCTCCTGGAC
>JBFGYY010000002.1:0-24975 GCA_041587095.1 Motiliproteus sp.
GGATCGAATTCAGCAATGGACATCTCTTTATTAAACATTCGCTATCCCCTGGAGACGAGAATTGAAAATCGATTGGGCAGTGCCATCGAGAAAGCCGCGGATTATAGCCTATTACGCAGCGTAAGAGCACATGAAACTGCATCAAGTAAGCTAGAATCGGGCTCATACGAGCGCAGACCCTCTGCCAGAGGGGGAGGCGTCGGGTCTGCGGGTTAGTTGAATGGAAAGATGTTACCTGTCAGTCCCAAGGCTATTTGACAGGAACGGTCACGCCGCCGGCGCGCGCCTCGCTGACTTTCGGCAGCGTCACCGACAGCACTCCGTTATCGAATGCCGCGCTGATGCTGGCAGGATCCACATCCTGCCCCACGGACATCTGGCGTAGGAATCGACCATAATGGCGCTCCTGACGGATCAGTTTCCCCGCCTTTTCTTCTTTCTCCTCTTTATGGGTTTCGGCTTGTATCGATAATACGCCGTTCTCGAGTTTGACATGGATATCTTCTTTACTGACACCCGGTAAATCGACCTTAATCAGATAGTTGCCTTCTGCATCGCGCACATCAATGGCGGGCAGTTTTTCTCCCGTGCCGGTTGATAAGGGGCGGAAAAAATCGTCGAAATAGGTGTCACCGAACATTCGGTTAAAGCGTGTCAGGTTGCTCATGGCTCAGCCCTCCTTGAGTTGTCCTGCCTCGACCGGAGTCGAACCGGACGTCGTATGGTGCGCAGAACAGGTTGAGCCTGTGTCTCTGCGCCTAATATTAGCCGTTACTGTTGCCGGCTATCTTAAGTATGCGCATCGATACCGCGAGAGGTAGTGTCGGGCGATTGAAAATTATGCACGCAGATCAGCCTGCACTTGCGCCCGATGTTCGGATAGAATTGATTTCATTTTTACATCCAGCACAGGTTGACTACGGTATGGCACAGTACGTCTTTTCCATGAACCGTTTAGGTAAGATTGTTCCTCCTAAACGGCAGATCCTCAAGGATATCTCTCTCTCATTTTTCCCGGGGGCCAAGATCGGCGTACTGGGTCTGAACGGTTCCGGTAAATCGACCCTGCTTAAAATCATGGCAGGTGTGGATAAAGACTATATCGGCGAGGCTATTCCGCAGCCGGGTCTGAATATCGGCTACTTGCCACAGGAGCCGGAACTGGACGATACCAAAACAGTGCGTGAAGTTGTGGAAGAAGCGGTCGCCGAAGCCAAGAATGCACTGACCCAGCTCGACGCCGTGTATGCCGCCTATGCTGAACCCGAAGCGGATTTTGACAAGCTGGCCGCCGAGCAGGCGCGTCTGGAAGATATTATTCAGGCTACCGATGCCCATAATCTGGACCGGCAGCTGGAAGTTGCCGCGGATGCGCTGCGCCTGCCGCCATGGGAGGCCTCGGTTAAACATTTGTCGGGCGGTGAACAGCGCCGGGTCGCATTGTGTCGTTTGCTGCTGTCCAAGCCCGATATGCTGTTGCTGGACGAGCCCACCAACCACCTGGACGCCGAATCTGTCGGTTGGCTGGAGCGGTTCCTGCATGATTACACCGGTACTGTTGTGGCGATCACCCACGACCGTTACTTCCTGGATAACGCCGCGGGCTGGATTCTGGAACTGGATCGTGGCCACGGTATTCCCTACGAGGGCAATTACTCCTCGTGGCTGGAACAGAAAGAGGCGCGGTTGGAGACTGAAGCCAAACAGGAAGCCGCACACCGCAAGACGGTTAAGGCCGAGCTCGAGTGGGTTCGTCAGGGGGCTAAAGGGCGTCAGGCCAAGTCCAAGGCACGTCTGAAGCAGTTCGAGGAGATGAACTCCCGTGACTTCCAGCTGCGTAATGAGACCCAGGAAATCTATATTCCACCAGGACCGCGTTTGGGTGACAACGTCATCGAACTCGACGGTGTCTGCAAGGCCTACGGCGACAAGTTGCTGGTGGATAACCTCAGTTTCCGCATCCCCCAGGGGGCGATTGTCGGGGTGATCGGTGGTAACGGTGCGGGTAAATCAACCCTGTTCAAGATGATCGCCGGTGTGGAACAGCCCGATAGCGGTAGCGTAAAAATCGGCGAGTCGGTCAAGCTGGCGTTTCTGGGCCAGATGCGCGACCTTGATGGCAGCAAGACCGTCTGGGAAGAGATCTCCGACGGGCAGGATATCATCACCGTCGGCACCTATCAGGTACCTTCCCGGGCCTACGCCGGTCGTTTCAATTTCAAAGGCGGCAGCCAGCAATCATTCGTGAAAGATCTGTCCGGTGGTGAACGTAACCGGTTGCATCTGGCCAAGCTGCTTAAAGAAGGCGGCAACGTGTTACTGCTGGACGAACCGACCAACGATCTCGACGTTGAAACCCTGCGGGCACTGGAGGAAGCGCTGTTGGCATTCCCGGGCTGCGCGGTGGTCATCTCCCACGATCGCTGGTTCCTCGACCGCATCGCAACGCATATCCTGGCTTACGAAGGTGAGAGTCAGGCGGTGTTCTTTGAAGGTAACTATACCGAGTACGAAGCCGATATGATCAAGCGGCGCGGCGATGCGACACCGCATCGGGTCAAGTACAAGAAAATCGACGCCTGATCCGGCGTTTGAGTGATATAAATACGGGGTAAATAAAAAGGGCGCTTAAAGCGCCCTTTTTTGTGTGCCGTCCGAAGACGTCCTGCCTGTAAAGCTCTGAAGGACTGGCTTGACGCTCCGTCTAGCATTAGCCCACTAACTTCACCTTTATATGAGGCTGGGGTGATCAGCAGCTTTGGCTGTTCATATCCATGATGCCTTCTACAGGATGGGTCTCAAGAGCAAGAAAGGCTTCATTATTCAGGCAGTGTGTTGCCGCCATTTCTGACTGAGGAGAACTGTCCGTCATGTAGCCCTCTACAGGATGGTTGCTGAGCACATTGGCAAAGTCGGTAAGGCGTTCAAAACTGCCCGCTCCCGTCGTTGTAGCAGTCATAATGCCTTCGACCGGATGACTGAAAATATCACTGTCGTAAGCTGGTGCAGCCATGACGCTGGCGGCAAAGAAGGTGCTGGCAATAATGGTGGATTTGATTAGCGTTTTCATGTTCTGTCCCTCGGGTTTGTTGTGGCGTTGGATACACAATAACGAGCCAAACTGAAAACAACCTGAAAGAAACGCAGAAATTAAGAATAAAACAAAATAAACATATGTCATTTTGTGTTCGGCGTATGCGGTATGGATTCAGGAGGGCAGATATCGTTGGCCTAAAGCGTGATAACCCGCAGGGCCAGCGCGATAAAGATCAGGCCGCTGATTCGTTCAAGCGTTACCGATTGGCGCTGTAGCGTTCCGATGAATCGCGAATGTGACAGGATGACCGCGACCAGACAGTACCAGAGTGCGTCGATGACGGCGGCGGTGCCCATCATCAGCCACTGTTCCGTGCGGCTTTGGTTAGCCGAGACAAATTGAGAAAACAGAGCAATAAAAAAGATGGCCAGTTTGGGGTTCAGCAGCGAGATAGCCAGTCCGTCGCGAAGGGCGTTGAGCTTCGGCGTGTTTATTGTTTGTGTTGTTTCGCTGGGTTGCTGGGTTGAACGCAGCGCCTTGATTCCGATCCAGGCCAGATAAGCCGCGCCGCTGTAGGTGATAACGCGGTAAAGCAGCGGCTGTTGTGTGACTAATAGCGCCAGGCCGAACAGGGTCAACGCGGCCCAGAGCGCCACGCCTGCGGCGTGGGCAATGCCGGTCAGCACGCCGTGGCTACGCCCGTTGCAGAGAGTCTGGCGCATAACGACCGCCAGACTGGGGCCGGGTGAGATCGCACCCAGAGTACAGACGGCGACGAGGGAGAGCCAGGTCGTAAATGTCATGGTTGATCCTGAAGCGTGGTTATCCGTTGTGGGGCGTCGCCTTAAAAGCGCCGCTATCTTAGCGGTTTTTTGCGTTGTCAGCGAAAGTGATGGGCCTGTGGCTATCGTTCTTCAGCTTCGCAGGCTCGAGGGATAAATACTAAGGGCGGCATTTTGCCGGGAAAGCTGGTATTGAATACCGCTGGTGCTTTATGAATAAGAAAAATAGCCCTATGATAAGTGGTTATACCAGCCGGGTACGGTGTGTCGTGCAGTGTTCCCCTTGATGTAAAACTCTGACGCAGGTCTGGCCATTTGTTCAAGCGAATCGGTTATAAAATAATTATTGTCTACGGCGGCATCACGGTTGTCGCCATGCTCTGCCTGATGTGGTTCTACACTCAGCAGCAGGAGAAAAGCATCCTGTCCCAGAATGAGCTGACCATGGGTAAAATGGTGCAAACCATTACCGCAGGGCTTGGTTCGGTGATGCGCGCCGGTTATGCGGATATTGCCCTGGACTACAGCCAGCAGATGCAGGGTGTACCCGAGATTATTGAATTTAAAATCTCGCGGGTTAACGGCATGGAGGCGTTCCTCGATAACACCACCATTGAGAAAGTTAATGCCCGTATCGGTGACGACGAATTTTATCCCCGCGACGACGAGACCCGCCGCAAAGTCTTTGACACTGAAAATCCTTTTTTGAAGCAGGTGGTGGACACCAAGTCGGTGCTGCCCGTTTACGAGACCTCGCCCGAGGGGGAGCGTCAGCTGGTTTTCCTTGCGCCGATTCTGCTGAAAAAAGACTGTAAACGCTGCCACGGGACCGAATACCCATTGCGGGGGTTTGTAAAACTGACCACGTCTTTGGCGACGGTTGAGCAGGCCATCGCGGACACCCGCAGCCGGGCGCTGTGGGTGAGTATTGTGATGCTGGCCGCTATTTTAGGTGCCACGACGCTGTTTGTGACACGCTCGGTGATCAACCCGATCAAAAGCGTGACCGATGCCATGGTGCATGCCTCGAAGGGGCACCTCGATCAGTCGGTGCCGATTTATGGGCGTGACGAGATCAGCCGTATGGCCAGCAGTTTCAATACCATGACCTCGGAATTGCAAAGCACCTATCTGGGTCTGGAAGTGGAGCAGAATAAGCTCAACACCATTATCTACAGTGCCCGGGAAGGTATTGTGGTAACCAACAGCGAAGGGGTTGTTGTGCTGACCAATCCCGCCGCCGAGCTCTTTCTGGGCAAAACGGCTGAGCAGATTGTACAGGACGGTTTCCTGAATATTTTCGATGACAACGAGATGATGCTTGGCTATCTCGACGCCAGCGAAGCGCAGGAACCCGTTGTTCTGGAGTACAAAGATCGGATTCTGAGCGTGAAAGTGTCGCGGATCTGGACCGACGATGGCCATCTGAGCGGATCGTCTGCACTGTTGCGCGATATCACCGAAGAAAAGCGCTTTGAGCGGCAGCTGATCAAGATATCCACCACCGATGCGCTGACCGACCTGTTTAACCGGCGCTACCTGGATAAGACCCTGGAGCAGGAGCTGCAACGGGCGCGGCGCTACGCCCATTGTCTGTCGATCCTGATGTTTGACGTCGATCACTTCAAGAAATTCAACGATACCCACGGTCACGACCAAGGCGATCGGGTTCTGCAATCGTTGGGGCAGACTATGAAAGACAGTGTTCGTACCGTAGATATTCCCTGCCGCTACGGCGGTGAAGAGTTCCTGATCATCTTGCCGGACACCGATTATGACGGAGCGATGATCTTGGCCGAACGGTTGCGGGAAAATGTCGAGACCACGTTGGTTGATGGTTTGCAGGTGACGATCAGTATCGGCGTCGCCAGTTATCCGCTGTTGGATATTGTCAGCCATGAAAAGTTTATCGAGTCTGCTGACAAGGCGCTGTATCAGGCCAAGGATAGCGGCCGTAACTGTGTCCGGCATATCCAGGATATCGCCGTCTGACGCTGACCGGACCGGCGATTTGGCGGCACTTGGTTGACCCAAACCTCTGTTTTGACTATGGGTTCAGATCGCGACCTTAACGGGAGCGGATCAGATTGCCGGCAGGCGAGGAGGGATTCACTGCCGGGCTGGCGGGTTAAAACCAGCTTTTGCGTTTAAATATCCAAACTTGAAACCCGACCAGCGTCACCAGCAAGAAGCAGAATATCCAGAACGACAGGGGGTTTTCGGCGCCCGGAATGCCGCCGACATTGATGCCGAGCAGACCGGTCAGAAAACCCAGCGGCAGAAACACCGCGGCGACCAGTGAAAGAACATACATACGGTTATTCATATCTTCGGCGAGTCGGTTGGCCAGCTCCTCCTGCGCCACGGCCGCGCGATCCCTGACGGAGTCCAGGTCCTCGACATAACGGATCAGGTGGTCGGTGACTTCACGCAGACTCTGGCGCTCGTCGGTCTTGAGCCAGGAGACCTTGACCGTTTGCATCTGCAACATCGCTTCGCGCTGGGGTGACAGGTAGCGTCGCAATGAGATGACTTCACGCCGCAGCGAGGCGATCTGGGAGCGCAGATTGTAGCCGCCGGCGCTGAGGATCTCTTCCTCGATTGAGGCAACGCTATCTTCGGTATCGTCGATAGTGCCCTGCATACGGGCCATCAGCCGGTCCGATAACATGATCAGAAACTCCCCTGCCGTGCAGGGTCCTTCGCCTTTGTTTAACTGCTCAACCAGGTCGCTTGCCGACAGCAGGCGACGTCTGCGGGTACTGATAATGCGTTTACCGTCGGTCCAGATACGGATTCCGACCATATCCTCGGGGTTGGAACCCGGGCTCAGGTTGACGCCACGCAGGGCGACCAGCAGACCGTCGCCCATGGGGGTTGTTCTTGGACGACTCTCGCCGGTCAGCAAGGCTTCAACGACCAGATCATCGAGTTGTGCCTCCTGTTCTATCCACTGCCGGGCATTGTCATTGGTATAGTCAAAGTGCAGCCAGACGATGCCGTCTTCGGGCTTCCAGTTGGCCGCATCCTGTAAATCGAAAGCTTTGGCCCCGCCCTGTCCATCCAGCAAGAAGCCGTAAACCAGACCATTATCGCTCATAGGAGGCTCCTTCAGGCCGTTTTGCAGATTGCTAACTGGTTGATATTCAGTCTAGTGCAAGCTGTCAGTTTCGAAAGTGAAGCAGGCCGGTACTGTATATGCCAATAGGTTTGTGGTCTAGACTCTCGACAGTGCTGACGGCGTTGATGAATCGTATCCAATTGATGGCTGTATACAGAGGTAACGTACGGATGACGGCTGCTTATGGTTTTTTGCGCGGAGCCTGCAGATGGTTTTTTGTGGCTTTTGCGCTGAATTTATCCTGTTATTCGGTATCGCAGGTGCAGGCTGCCGAACCTAATGGCAGTTCTGACCCGTTAGTGGTCGAATGGGAGCTGGATAACCTGCCGGCAGGCTGGTGGGTCGGCTTTGAAAAGCTGGATCAGGAGAACAAACAACAGGCCTTGAATCTGATCCGCGCCCGGGTTGAGCGGGAGCTGGCCCGCACCCCGACTCAACTGGTCATTGACGATGAAGCCCGGCTGATCCGTAAAACCCTGGAGCGGATCGGTGCTTTGCTCAAGGATGACCCGCGCATCGAGGATCCGCCGCCGCTGCAGACCCAATATAATCTGGATGACTGGTTAAAAGCTTACGCCGATTGGCGGGTTCTGCAGGCGAGGGTCACAACGAAGCAACGCGAGCATGACCAGCTGAACGCCGCACTGAAGGTGTTGAAACAGGAACTGGCGACCCTGTTTGTCAGCTATCGCAAGATGACAGATCCTGCCGAACGATGGCTGCAGGGGGTGTATATTCTACGCCAGCAGCTGGCCTACCTTGCGAATCAGGAGCTGCTGGGTAAGTTGCGCCTGAGCTCTAAGCAGCTGGCTGGTCACCTGAGTACGTCGTCGTCGACGCTGGCATCTGCAGCCGAAAGCATCAAGCCTACCGACGAGGAGAAGGGGCGATTACGTAAAGAGCTGGAAAAAATTGTAAAAAATCAGGATAACCTGATCACCCAAATCAAGCGTCTGGAGTTAAAACAGATAGCCGAAGACAGCGCGTCTTCGGGGCAGGTACTGGCACTGCTGCAAAAAGTGACCGAGCTGCGCCTGTCGCAATTACTGCAGTTAAGACACGAGTTGCTACTGGCGTACGCCGACATACTGGAAAACAAGCAGCACCGCGTTGAAACGGATTGGGAGGCGCAGATCTCGGGGCTGCGTACTCAGCAGGCCAGTGAACGTGAAAAGTTGCGTGCGGTGCTGGATCAGTTGTCCCAAAGGGCGAATGGCGCAGGTGAGCAGGGCGCCGCAGGTAGCGGCCTTGCTGAAAAACTGTGGATTCAGGCCCAGAAGGCTCGCACTGAATTAAACAAGGCCGACCTACTGCTACAGGATGTGGACTATCTCTACGGGTATTACCGCAAAAAAGCCCAATCCCAAGCCTCGGGCTGGGCGCTGATGCAGGGCCTGTTCGATAGCTCCTTTCGCAACAGTATGGATGCCACGCTTGCCGTGATCTATTACCCGCTGTTTACCGTGAATGAAACGCCGGTGACGGCGATAGATATTACCCGCGTGTGTTTTATCCTCTTTGTGGCGATGTTTATCTCCCGGATGGTTCGCAAGGCTTTGGCGCATATGGGGCAAAACTTCGGTGGTTTTTCCGAAGCGTCGCTGTTTGCCATCTCGAAGATGCTGCATTACCTGATTCTGCTGATGGCGCTGATCTTCGGCTTATCCTCCATCGGTCTGGACTTCACCAATCTGGCGCTGGTAGCGGGTGCCCTGAGTGTCGGTATCGGTTTCGGTCTGCAGTCGATCTTTAATAACTTTATTTCCGGGTTGATCCTGCTGATCGAGCGGCCGTTAAAGGTTGGTGACGTGGTGGAACTGGAATCGGGGGTGCGGGGGCGCATCAAAGCCATTAATGTGCGCAGTACGCAGCTAACAACCCGGGATAATATCGATATCCTGGTACCTAATTCCGAATTTATCAGTGGCAGGGTGATTAACTACACCTTGGATGATGTGACCCGGCGCTTGCATGTTCCCTTCGGTGTCGCCTATGGCAGCGATAAGGACCTGGTCAAGAAAGCCGTCCAAGAGGCGGCGTTAAATATTCCCTATACCCTGACCGGAGGCAACCGTGAGGTTGAGGTTCGCCTGGTGGCATTTGGCGCCAGTAGTCTGGATTTTGAACTGGTGGTCTGGGTCGACAACAACAGCCTGCCCAAACAACTGTCGATCCACGCGATCTATCTGTGGGAGATTGAAACCCAGTTTCGGCGCTATAACATTGAGATCCCCTTTCCTCAGCAGGATCTGTATATTCGCGCGGTGCCGGAGGGGTTCATGGCCGCGCCGAAAGGACCGCCTGCCTGAGCCTGTGCTAATCGGTTACCCGCCGGCGCAGGGCTTTCACTTTTCCGCGCAGATTTTTCACGTCCATGCGTTTTCGTTGCGAGCTGCGGGAAGGCTTGGTTGCCAGACGCTTCTTTTCGACGTAGGCCACGCTTTTTATCAGCGCTTGCAGCCGCTCCAATGCATCCTCGCGGTTCTTCTCCTGCGTACGATGCTGCTGGGCCTTGATCACAATCACCCCGTCTTTGGTGATCCGCTGATCGCGCAGCGCCAACAGGCGCTCTTTGTAGAACTCGGGCAGCGAAGACGCGCGGATATCGAAACGCAGATGAATCGCGCTGGAAACTTTGTTCACGTTCTGACCGCCGGCGCCCTGAGCGCGGATAGCGGATAGTTCAATTTCGTGGTCAGGAATACTGACCTGATTAGATATTTGCAGCATGCCTTCAGCATAACCGAGAGCGGGGGGCGCCAGCGAATTTTATTGGTCTTTGTTCGTCGATGCCTTGGATACAGTGATGTAAAAACAGCGCTTTAACTTTGATATTCCAGAGCAAGCGGTATAGATTTACAGTCTCGCCTGCACAGAAACCGGGTGTTGGGTAAGGCTCGTTATTTTAATAATCTCACTTCAAATAATGATAAGGATTCAGAAATGGCCAAGAAAAAAGACGCCAAAAAAGCGGCACAGAAAGAAGAAGAGCTGAAGGCAAAAGCCAAGGCGAAAGCGAAGGAAAAGGCGAAAAAGAAAAAAGCGGAAAAGGCGAAGAAAAAAGACAAAAAAGCCGACAAAAAGAAATCCAAAAAGAAGTCTAAAAAGTCCAAGAAAAAGTAAACAGCGTTCCTTACGCTAAGTGACTCGAAAGTCTCGCCCTGGCTCATTGCGTTCAGCGGATGGTGCGGGTCGAGGCACCCGAGTACTCTGTTCGCGCCTGTCGGCGCTCCCCGTGTTTAACCCTGTCAATCTATCTTTCTCATGAGTTGGTGTTCAAGGCTGAGCGAGACCTGTTATGAGCCAATATCAGATTAAATGCTCAGTTCGGATCTCGGTTGGCGATGCTGGCCCGACCGATCGTTAGGCGCGAGAACTGACCTGCAATCTTTGCTTGGTCTCAGACCGAGCCCTGAGATATTCTGCACAGCGTAGGTTGCTTAACGCCGCCCTGATGGCAGGAGATAATCCTCTTGTTCAGGCTTGGCCTGCGTCCTTACCCGGTAACCCGCATCAGGAACCGCCTGCCCGTCGCCGTGAAGGATTATTTCGGTGGCGGCAAACAGGTCTAAACGTGTCACAGAGGTGTTGAAATGGCAGCGGAAGAGCTTCATCTTAACCTGAGAAATCTGACTCCCGAAGATTACCCGGGTATAAAACGCTTGATGGATCGTGTTTACGACGATATTGGTGGCGCATGGCCGGAGGACACTCTGGCGAAACTGGGGCGCGACTTTAAAGAAGGCCAGATCTGCATCGAAGACGGTGACGAAATTGTCGGCCTCGCGCTGACGGTGCGGGTTGAATACAGCCGCTTCAGCAACCCGCATACCTACGATGACCTGATCGATAAGCGTAAACAGATCCTGAATGACAACAAAGGCGATGCGCTTTATGGTCTGGATGTCCTGCTGCATCCGGAATACCGGGGGTATCGCTTGGGGAGGCGATTGTATGAGGCGCGCAAGGACCTCTGCCGGCAACTGAATTTACGGGCAATTCTGGCCGGAGGCCGTATCCCCGGCTATTACCAGCATGTCGATGAGATGCCCCCTCAGGAGTATATCGAACGGGTGGATAAGCGTGAGTTCTACGACCCCATCCTGTCCTTCCAGCTCTCGAACGATTTCCAGGTCAAACGGGTGCTGCGCAAGTACAACCCGGAGGATGAAAAGTCCCAGGGTTACGCCACCTTGCTCGAATGGAGTAATATTTTTTATCAGCCCGATACCTCTTCTATCAGCCAAACCAAGACCGTGGTACGGGTGGGCGTGGTGCAGTGGCAGATGCGACAGTTCCATAGCGTGGAAGAGGTGTTGCAACAGGTCGAGTACTTCGTCGATGCGGTGTCCGATTACAAGAGTGACTTTGCGCTGTTTCCCGAGTTTTTCAACGCACCCCTGATGGGGTTGACCGACTCCAAGCAGCAGATGCAGGCGATCCGCTTTCTGGCCAAATACACCGACCGTTTTCGCGACGAAATGCAGCGAATGGCGGTGGAGTACAACATCAATATCATCACAGGCTCCATGCCGCTGATGCGGGGTGAGCAGCTGCTGAACGTATCCTACCTGTGTCGTCGTGACGGTTCGGTGGAGGAGCAATGTAAACTGCATGTGACCCCTCACGAGCGGCGCGACTGGGTGATTGAGGGCGGGGATAAACTGCAGGTGTTTGATACCGATGCCGGTCGCGTTGGTATTCTGATCTGCTACGACGTTGAGTTCCCCGAGCTGGCCCGGCTGATGGCGGCGCAGGGACTGGAGATCCTCTTCGTGCCGTTCTGGACCGATACCAAGAACGGGTTTTTGCGGGTGCGCCATTGTGCACAGGCGCGGGCTATCGAGAACGAGTGCTACGCGGTGATCTGCGGCTCGGTCGGTAACCTGCCGTCGGTTGAGAGTCTGGACGTGCAATACGCCCAGTCGGCGGTCTTTACCCCGTCGGATTTCTACTTTCCCCATGACGCCGTGCTTTCAGAGGCGACGCCCAATACCGAGATGATTCTGTTTTCGGACCTGGATCTGGATCGCTTAAAGCTGATCCGTAACGAAGGCTCCGTGACCAATATGAAAGACCGGCGCGAAGACCTCTATAATCTTAACTGGCATAAATCTTAACTGGCATAAAAAATGACGCACCTGAGTCGGTACGGTTTGCTGAATGTGTAGATCGCTTGTTGAATATATTCACAGAACGTACCGATTACATTGCACCTCGACCGTTTGGTCAATAACACTACACTCGCACCGGCAGCTGTGGTAATTTTTCAGGCTTCCGGCGAGTTCGCGTTCCGCAGGATCCGCGCCCTCGGTCTGATATTCACCCTATGACAACAATAACTAACAAGGGATAACCCTATGTCGCTGTTAATTAAAATAGCCACGCCGCTGGCGCTATCGATGGCGGTCAGCCTGTCGGTGCACGCTGCTGAAACCCTGAAAATTGGTATCGCGGGCCCCATGACGGGGACCGTGTCACAATACGGCGATATGCAGTTTCAGGGGACGCATGCTGCTATCGACATGATCAACAAGGCGGGTGGCATTAAAGGCATGATGCTCGAAGCCGTCGAATATGACGATGCCTGCGATCCGAAGCAGGCCGTGGCGGTCGCCAACAAGGTGGTCAATGACGGTGTGAAATACCTGGTTGGCCATCTGTGCTCCAGTTCAACCCAGCCTGCTACCGATGTTTATGAAGACGAAGGCGTCCTGGCGGTTACCTGCTCGACCAACCCGGGTATTACCGAGCGGGGTAATCAGCTGATCTTCCGCACCATCGGCCTGGACTCCGACCAGGGGCCGACCGCCGGGCGTTATATCGCTGACAAGCTTAAGCCCAAGCGCGTCGCCGTTGTGCACGACAAGCAGCAGTACGGAGAAGGTATCGCCATGTCGGTTCACAAGACCCTGCAGAGCAAGGGTGTGAATATCGTCATGACCGAAGGTATCACCGCCGGTGACAAGGATTTCTCTTCGCTGATCACCAAGCTGAAGCGGGACAATATCGATCTGGTTTATTACGGGGGTTATCATCCGGAGTTGGGGCTGATCATGCGTCAAAGCATGCAGAGTGGCTTTAAACCCCAGTTTGTCGGCCCCGAAGCGGTAGGGAATAAAGAGATTGCCAATATCGCTGGCGAAGCCGCCGAAGGGTTGCTGGTTACCCTGCCCGCGCGCTATGACCTGCTGCCGAAGAACAAGCCGATCGTTGATCTGATGAAGTCCAAGGGTCAGGATCCGACCGGTCCGTTTGTCTGGACCAGCGTCGCCGCTGTGCAGGCGATGGCGAAGGTGATCGCCAATGTAGGCGCCGATGATGTGTACGAGGTGGCCAGCGGTCTGCGTGGCAAGACCATCGATACCGCCATGGGCCCGCTAAGCTGGGACCAGAAGGGCGACCTGATCGGTTTTGAATTCGGTATCTACAAATGGCACGCCGACGGTACCGGCACCCAGCTGTAAGTTCAATTAAAAACCGACGCCAGCCGCGTTAACAGCGGCCATCGTCTATCCAGACCCAAAAAGAGGTGCGCATTGCGCGCCTTTTTTTTTATGCTCATATTCTGAAGCCTGAAGCCTGAAGCCTGAAGCCTGAAGCCTGAAGCCTGAAGCCTGAAGCCTGAAGCCTTGGGGGGTTGCGCCTAATCGATGCGCCCGAAAGCGTTAAAGGCCTGACTGGGCAGGTCGCCGACCCAATACGTGCTGTCTGACTGGCCGGGTGCCGGGCTGTGGTAGATGAGCCGGAACATGGCCGGCTGTTTCAGTGCGCCAATCTCGACCGGTTCATCCGCTTCCAGCACATGCCAGCGGCGCTCGCCCAGTTCCAACTCCAGTGCAATATCTTCCTGCGGCGCCAATTGAATCTGCGTCTGCGCGTCAGGCTGAAGGTTAGGAGCGGCACAGGTTGTATCGGCTTGTGGGTAGGTTTCTATGCCCAGGTTGGCGCTGACCAGGGTCAAGCTGCAGGGGCCGGCAGGATCCGCCAAGGTCAGCGTCTGCTCCGAGACATTCTGCAGTGTCAGGCGCAGGCGCGGGCTCAGGGGCTGTATTGGTCCGTCTACCGCGGTTTCTGCGTTGTTATTGGCGCGAGCGCGGCGATTGAAGCGCAATAGTTCAACTTGAATGCCCAGCGGGCTCCAGCGAAAATCCTTGACGACGGCGGTACCATCGCTACCCAGAGCCACCCGGACTTCCATCGGGACCTGCAGCCCGCCGCGTATGCCGCGACGTTTTTCGATCGCTCTGCCCTCGCCCTGCTGTACAAACAGCTGTTCGATACCATAACGCACATTCAGGTTACCGCCGCGGGGTGAGCGCCAGTCGTACTCAACCCGGCCCCGGATAAATGTTCCGTCCGTGGGTGGGGTGGTCGTGAGGGTGTCGAACGCATACAGGCCACGCGCGGCGGGTGTGAGCAGCGCGAAAACCGGCTGGCCTTTCGGCAGGGTTTTCATATCGACGCCCGGGCGGATCTGCTGTGTCGAGAGGGTAGAGAAGGGGTAGCTCAGGCGCACAAAATCACCCCGAAACGGGTCACGGGGATCGATGGGCGCGGTACGCAGAAAGACCTCCTGGCCAAATGCGCGGATATATTCCCGTTTACCGGCCATCACCGCCAGAACAACCAGTTGCAGCAGTACCAGCAGGATAACCAGTCGCGAGCGATTCAGCAGTTTAGGCATGGGTGTTCTCCTGCTGAGCGCCCTGATGCTGGCGTTTTTGACGTGAATAGCGCGCGCCTATGATAAATAAGCCACCGCCGAGCAGCAGAAAGGCCAGTGAGCGCATCAGCAGGCTGTCGAAGAGGTCGAGAAAGCGGGCAAACACCAGTGCAGCGAGCATCAGTCCGCCCAGCGCAACCCATTTCCAGCGCAACTGGCGGATGCCCAGGGCGATCAGAATGGCGCCGTGGGCCATAAACAGCAGGTTGAACAGCAACCAGTTCCAGTGCTGCATACCCGCCAGTTGCAGAGATGAGCCGATCGCGAAGAGCAGGGCCGTGATAATCAGCACCGATTCCAGCGTTGCGAACCGGCTGCTCAACGGGTCGGTCAACACCAGCGTATCGGCGAGGGCTCCCTTTACCAGCACTGTGGCCCAAGCCACCACGGCCAGGAGCAGGGGCAACCCCCAGTAAAGCCCTGCCATAACGGTATCGGGTAACTGTGTAAACAAGGCAAATTCCTGACCGCCAAAACTGGCTACAAACAGCAGTAGCAAGTACACCGTCGCTCCGACGCTTTGGAAAACGCCTGCACTGTCGGCGAAGGGGCTGTTTGCTGCCAGCCGGGCCAGACCCAGACAGGCGCAGGCGGTGATAAACAGGCTGGCAAATACCAGGTCATCGTCCAGACGCAGCAACGTGAAGGCGTAGAGGGCTATAAACAGACTGAGACTGAAGAAGAGTAATTGCCGTGAACGCTGCTGCCAGGCGAGCGGAATAACGCCTAAGGCAACCAGCCAGGTGCCCCAATGGTGGGTCTGGTGGAAGTCGAACACCTCGAACCAACTCCACATAAAAACCAGGGCCAGGGCCAGTAACCCCTGAAGAGTAGACGGTATCGCCCAGGCCAGGCCAAGTGTCGCCAGACTCCAGACCAGATAGGCGTTGGGATAGTGTTCATCCAGATGATAGATCTGCGCCACCAGCCAGATACCGGCACCAAACAGCAGTGTGCCCAGCAGATGCAGACTCTCGCCGATGCGCGCGTGCTTGCCGTGTGGACGGCTGAGCCACCAGGC
This sequence comes from Motiliproteus sp., assembly GCA_041587095.1. GTDB lineage: Bacteria > Pseudomonadota > Gammaproteobacteria > Pseudomonadales > Balneatricaceae > Motiliproteus. Next base: position 15,688 of record JBFGYY010000002.1, read on the forward strand.
ACTGCCGTGCACCAGCAGCAGGGTCACGCCGATAATGGCCAGTTTGGCGAAACGGTGCATACCCTGCCAGTTGTAGGCAATCAGCAGACAGACACCCAGCCCGAAAATCAGCGCGCCCAGGCTGGTGAAGATCAGCTTGCCCCACTCGTTATCCGGGGCCGGGGGATAGCGATCTTCGAGTTGGCGCGCCTGCTCGGCATCGATAATACCTTCTGTTTTCCAGGAGCCGATCTCTTGTCGTAACCAGCGGTGGTGCTTGTCCATCGTCCTTCCCTGCGTGCACGGTTAACGGGCCAAGCTTAGCAGGTTGTGGATAAACTATCTGCGAGGCCGTGAGAGCGGGTCAGCAAGGATGGGCCGTTGTCTTGTGACCGGGCCGAATCGTATCCGATACAGGCGGAATCCGTATGGTAGCGCTCATTATCAGCGGATATTTTTATGCCTGTATCTAGCCATGGCGGGCGATGCTGTGCGATTCTGATTTTTGATATTTCGCGCCTTTTGAGCCTGCCCATATATCATCGGGCTTGATCACAACAGAGTCTGCCAACTATGCACATCGTCCGGTCGATTGTTACCCTGCTCGTCAGTTTATCTCTTCTGGGTTGCAGCGACGCGCCTGCGCCGCAAAAGCGCACCCCCAAGCCGCATCTGGTCGAGGTGGTCAGTGCGCAGCGGGCCGTCTTGGCGGTCGAACGCGAACGCACCGGTACGCTGCGGGCACAGCAGGAGATTCAGGTCTTCAATCAGGAGGAGGGGCGCATCACGTCGCTGCCTTTCTACGCCGGTGATCGGGTACGGGCCGGCGACGTGGTGGCGCGGCTGGATGATGCGCTGTTGCGGGCTCAACTGGCCCGGACCCAGGCGCTGCGGCGCAAGGCCGGGAAAGACCTGGCGCGTATCGGTGAACTGATCGACAAGCGCCTGACGGCACAGACCGAACTGACCCGGGCAGAGACCGAGCTGGCGGTCGCCAGGGCCGACGAGCAGATGCTCTTGACCCGGCTGGCTTATACCACTGTGCGGGCACCCATCGCCGGGGTTATCAGCCAGCGCCTGAGTGAACCGGGCAATATTGCCGAGCGCTACACGCACCTGCTGACGATCTCTGATCAGCGCACACTGATTACCGAAGTGGCGGTATCGGAACTGCTGATCAATAAACTGCGCCAAGGGGACAACGTAGCGGTCTCTATCGATGCGCTGGGCAGTGAGGCTGGCTTGCAGGGGGTGATAACCCGTATCTATCCTAATCTGGATCCGGTGACCCGCACCGGTACCGTCGAGATCGGTCTCGACTCACCGCCTCCGGGGGCACGGCCCGGTCAACTGGTGCGGGTGCGACTGCGCACCCAGGCCTCGGAGCGGCTGTTGATTCCCTTTAGCGCACTGCGCCGTTCGGTTGACGGTGAGTACCTGTTTACTCTCGATGAGACGCAACAGGTTGTGAAAACGACCGTGGTTACGGGCCTGCGGATCGGAGAGCAGGTAGAAATTTTGTCGGGACTGGCGCCGGGTAGTCAGGTCGTTACCCGTGGCTTTACCAATCTGCGTGCCGGAATGAGCGTAAAACAGGTTGATGCGGCTGTGCCTGAATCTACGCTAACGACATTACCAGCGAGATCACCAGCCGTTCAAGATACGGTTACAGACACGCCGATCCCCGCAACACTCCAATCAGGAACACCTAAACCAGCAGCGAACGCGTCCAACATGTCCGCCAAGCAGAGTACGCAACCATGAACCTGCGCGGCGGGTTAGCGGGTTGGTCGATACGCCATCCCGTCGGGGTCTCCATGATTGCGCTGGCCGTGATCGTATTGGGACTGTTTACCCTGAGTCGTCTGGCTATCGACCTGCTGCCGCATATCATCTACCCCGAGATCCGGGTGCGAATCAGCGATGCCGGTGTGCCCGCGTCGGTGATGGAGGACAAAATCACCCGGCAGCTGGAGGAGCAGCTGGCGATCACCGAGGATGCCATCAGTGTGCAGTCGAGCAGCACGCGGGGAAGTTCCAGCGTCGATCTGGCATTTGATTACGGCAAAGATATCGATATCGCCCTGCGCGATGCCAGTACCCGGCTCGATCGAGCCAAGCGCTTTTTACCGGACAGTATCGATCCGCCGGTGATCTTTAAGCTGGATCCGGCGCAGATCCCGGTACAGGAATTTGTCATCAGTTCGCCGCTGCGCGATAGCGCGGCCTTGCAGCAATGGGTGGATGCTTCGTTCAGCAAGTGGTTTCTGAACCTGCCCGGGGTCGCGGCGGCGGAGGTGGGCGGTGGTGTGCTGCGCGAGATACAGATTATCCCCGATCAGGGCCGGTTGGCGGGGATCGGCCTGAGCTATCGGGACCTGATCAGCGCCCTGCAGGGGGGCAACAGCGACCAGCCGATCGGCCGCCTGCAGATGCCCGGCTATGAGATCACCGGACGGATCAGTGGCCGCTTTAACTCCCTCGACGAGATACGCCAGCTACCGATAGCCCAGAATAACGGTCAGACGGTGTATCTGCACGACGTGGCCGAGGTGCTGGATAGCAGCGAGGATGAGCGGATCAAAGTGCGCGCCGATGGCGTCAGCGGTATCAAACTGTCGATTCAGAAACAACCGACCGCCAATACCACCGCGGTGGCGGCGGTGGTCAGCGAGCGGCTGGCCTGGCTGAACGCGCAACAGATTATCCCGCAAGATGTCAGCGTGACCCTGGTTGCCGACCAGTCTGTGTATATCGTACAGGCCCTGAAAAATGCCTCTTTGGCTGCGATCAGCGGTGCGTTGCTGGCCATGTCGGTGGTCTACCTGTTTCTGGGCAATCTGCGCCGCACGCTGATTATCGGTAGTGCGATCCCTATCGCCATCATGTTTACCTGCGTGCTGATGGGGATCGGCGGCCTGACACTGAATGTCATGACGTTGGGCGGGCTGGCGCTGGGCATCGGTATGCTGGTGGATAACACCATCGTGATGCTGGAGAACATCTACCGGCACCAGAGCAACCGGGAGCGTCCTGAAGACGCCGCCACGCAGGCGGCCAGTGAAGTGAATGGGGCGATCGTGGCGGCGACCTCGACCAACCTGTCGGCGGTGCTGCCGTTCCTGTTTGTCGGCGGCCTGACCGGTCTGCTGTTTCGGGAGCTGATCTTTACCATCTCGGCGGCGATTTTTGCGTCGATGATTATCGCGCTGACGCTGGTGCCGGCTTACGCGGCCAGGGTCACGGCCATCAGCAGCAGCGCATTGCGGCGTGGGGTCGACGCGGTCATCGGTCTGCTGCAGCGGGGGTACGCTGCACTTATCGGCTTTCTGCTGCGCTGGCGCGTACTGACCCTGCTGGCATTTATGCTGGCTCTGGGGATCAGCCTGCCGGTGTTTATGTCCGGCAAACAGATCTTCTTACCCAAGCTCGACGACGGGCGCATCCGGATCTCGGTAGCGGCCGATGTCGGCACATCGCTTGATGAGATGGATCAGCGGGTCCGTTTGTTAGAGGGGCTGTTTGCCGTGCAGCCGGAAACGGCCTCGGTGTATACCCTGGTGGGCGGGTCGATCTTTGGCCGCTCCCAGCGCGAACGTCCCAGCCGCGCCTCGGTGATCGTCCAGCTGGTACCGCTGTCACAACGCAGTGTCAGCAGCGGCGAATGGATGCAGCGTATGAATAAACTTATCGGGCAGCAGCAGCTGGCCGGTTTTCAGGTCCGTATGTCGCAGCGGGGTATCCGCGGGATCCGTACCAGCCGCGGCGACGAAGATATCAGCCTGCGCCTGCAGGGTAGCGATCTGGCGCAACTCAAGGTGCTGGCCGATGGCCTGGCCGATAAGATGCGCGCCATTCCCGGTCTGAACAATGTTGCGCATTCTGCCGAGGACGAACAGTTCGAGATCGCGATCAAGCTGGATCGCAACCGCGCGGCGCAGCTGGGGCTGACCCTGCAGGATCTGACTCAGGCGGCACAGATTGCGTTGCAGGGGCGGGTCGTGAGTGACTACCTGGAGGGTGACCGGTCCTACGATATCCGCCTGCGACTGGCCCCGTCGGCATTCCGCAGCCCGCAGGACCTGGAATCGATCATCCTGTTCCCCGCCCGGGCCGGAGCACCGGCGCTGTATCTGGGCAGCGTCGCGCAGATTCAGCTGCTGGAAACTCCCGCGACCATCATGCGTGATAACCAGATGCGTATCGTTGAGTTGTCTGCCTCGCTACGTGAAGGTACTACCCTGGGTGAGGCGCTGCAGTCTCTGCAGCAGCTGCGGGAACAGGCACAATTGCCGCAGGGCTACAGCCTGTACGATGGCGGCGGTCAGAAAGCCCTGCAGGCCCAGCAACAGCAGACCGATATCCTGTTGTTGCTGGCGTTGTTTCTGGTGTTTGTGGTGATGGCGATCCAGTACGAATCGCTGCTCAATCCACTGATTATTATCCTCAGCGTGCCTTTTGCGGCCTCCGGCGTGGCTTTGGGTATTCATCTGCTCGCGCTACCGCTATCGATGCCGGTCTGGCTGGGCATGGTCATGCTGGTGGGAATCGTAGTGAACAATGCGATTCTGCTGGTGGAATACATCGAAATAGAGCGCAGGGCGCATCCCGCATCTAACCTGCACCAAGATAACGCAGGCGAACTACGGCACAGGATCGTCGCCGCCGCGCAGTTGCGCTTGCGCCCCATCCTGATGACCACCCTGAGTACCGTGGTGGGTATGCTGCCCCTGGCGCTGGGCTGGGGCGACGGCGCCGAGATGCTGCAACCCCTGGCGATCACGGTGGTGTGGGGGTTGAGCTACTCGATGCTGGTCAGCCTGTTACTGGTGCCGGTGATCTATCACGTGCTGCATGCGCGGCGACGCTCCTAGTGTCGCTGTGGTATTCCTTGTTTTTTATGTGGCTTATGGCCTTTTAAGCGTGTCACAGGGTAGAATCGGCCGCTGACATACAGGAAGTAATATTGATAAGGAGATCAGTATGCGACGTCAGCTCATCCGCTGGGTCTGTGCCTCGTTAGTGACCGCCGGCCTCTGCGCTGCGCCGGTGCAGGCATCCGCCAATACTGCGCCCGGGTTGTTGAGTGCACCCGGACAGGCACAAAAAAAACACCCGTTACGGCAGACACCCGCCCATCGATCGGGTGAACTTCTGGTTAAAATGAAGCCGGGATCGGCCCGTTTGCGCGGTGCTGATATCGCCTCATCGCGTCGTTTTCATGTCCCCCCCGGCTTGCAGAAAGAATCGATAGCCCGTTGGCGTGTTGCGACGATCAAGAGTGGCCAGGATCTGCGGACCGTCAAGGCGCGGTTGCTGAAGAACCCCAATGTCGAAGCCGTAGAATTCAACTTCACCCTGCAGGCGAGTCTGACCCCGAATGACCCGCTCATGGCCGAACTATGGGGGCTGCATAATATCGGCCAAACCGGTGGCCAGACCGATGCGGACATCGACGCGAGCGAGGCGTGGAATGTTACTACCGGCTCCTCAAACGTGGTGGTGGGCGTTATCGACTCCGGTATCGATTATACCCATCCTGATCTGATCAATAATATCTGGACCAACCCCGGTGAGATCGCGGGCAACAACGTCGATGACGACGGCAACGGTTATGTCGACGATGTCTATGGCTATGATTTCTCCAGTTACGACAGCGACCCTTTCGATGATAACGGCCACGGAACCCACGTAGCGGGCACGATCGCGGCGCAGGGTAACAACGGTCTTGGCGTTACCGGCGTCTCCTGGAACGCCAAAGTGATGGCGCTAAAATTCCTGGATGTGAATGGCAGCGGCTCGACCAGCGGCGCCATCGATGCGCTGATGTATGCGACGGCGATGAAGGCCGATCTGACCTCGAACAGCTGGGGAGGCGGGGGCTATTCGCAGGCGCTGGCCGATGCCATTGCCGTTAACGGTAAGCTGTTTGTTGCTGCCGCCGGTAACGATGCGTCGAATAACGATCTCATCAGCAGCTATCCCTCGGGTTACGATTTGCCGAATATTGTGACGGTGGCCGCTACGGATTCCAATGACTGGTTAGCTACGTTTTCCAATTACGGTGCGAGCAGTGTCGATGTAGCGGCCCCGGGGCAGTTTATCCTGTCTGCAGCCCCTGGGGGGCAGTACCAGATGATGAGTGGCACGTCGATGGCTACACCCTTCGTGTCGGGGGTCGCGGCACTGTTATTGGCGCAGTATCCGGGTATGCCCGCTGACCTGCTTAAAGCACGTATTCTGGGCAGCGTTGACCTGCTTCCTAACCTGTCAGGTGTCGTGGCCAGTGGCGGTCGCCTTAACGCGGCCAAAACACTCGAATTTGATCAGATTCCGCCGGCCGATGTGCTCGATCTTGGTGTGAGCGGCGCTGGCCCGGGCAGTGTGGCAATAACCTGGACTGCGGTGGGCGATGATGGACCCAGCGGAGCAGCTGCCTTCTACCGTGTGTATTACGCCACCGAACCCTTCGACGCTACACAGATCGCCATGGTGCAGCAGCAGGATCTGGCCGTTTCTGCTGCGGCCGGGAGCCTGATGCAGCACGATCTGACTGGGCTTCTTTCTGCAACGGACTATTTTATCCGCCTGCAGGCCTTCGATAATGTGGGTAATGCCAGTGGATTGTCCAATCTCGCGCTGGGTACAACCGGCGCTGCCCAGGCATTCTTTAATGAGGATTTTGAGAAGGGGCTCGGTCAGTGGGTGCTTGAAGGTAGTGATGGTGTGGGGGGCGGGGCACTCTGGCATCTGACTCAGTTCAAATCTACCTCCCCGGTACACGCCCTTTATTACGGCATTGAAGGAGCATTTAATTACGACACCGGTGCGCCAAATCTGGGTACTGCGACCAGCGCTCCGATTGCTGTGACAGCCGGTGCCCGGCTGACCTTTAACCACAGCCTTAGCTCGGAAGGCACGACGCCTTATGATGAAGCTCGTGTTCAGATCTCCGTCGCGAATGGAGCATGGGAAACGCTGAGCCTGCTGGCCAATACGTCGGGTATGGTGCCGGTATCGATTGACCTGGCCGCGTTTGAAGGTCAACAGGTTCGGATACGTTTCAGTTTTGAGACCAAGGATGCCATCAGTAATAACTTTGAAGGCTGGGTTATCGATGATATTGCACTGATAGGCAGCTCGGTTGATGACACTGTTGCGCCCGGTGTGATTACTGATTTCACTGCCAGTGTCACGCAGGACTTGCAGGTTGATCTGCAGTGGCGTGCCACAGGGGATGATGGTTATGTCGGTAGCGCGAGTGCTTATGAGCTGCGCGTCGCCCCGGTTCCCATAGATGAGCTGAGTTTCGCGGACGCGCAACCGCTTCCTGTTTCGCAGACCCCGTTGTCGGCGGGTGCGTGGGAGTACTTCACCGTTCCCGCCGGCGCGTTGCCGGCCGGAAATCACTTCCTGGCGATTCGGGCGGTGGATGAGGCGGGCAATCAGAGTCCAGTTAGTCCGTCGGTGCCGGTCTCTATTTTACCGGGGTCTGCGGTTGTTGTTTTTAGTGAGGATTTCAGTGCGGGCGCGGGAGGATGGACCTTCAACGGGCATGATGGTACGGGCCTTTGGCATCTCTCCAACCACCGCTATAACAGTCCGAGTCAGGCCCTCTACTACGGGGTGCCGGGCCAGTTCAGCTACAACACCGGAGGGACGAACTGGGGTGTCGCGGAAAGCCCTGCGATCGACCTGCGCGGCGGGGTAGGCACCAGCCTGAAGTTCTTCGATTATCGCGTGACTGAATCCGGTACCGCCTTTGATAAGTCAACTATCGAGATCGGCGTTGCCGGAAACTGGACCACGGTTTACAGCGCGGATTATGTGACGCCGGCTATGACGGCCAGAGAGGTTGATCTGTCGGCGTTTGACGGTCAGGTGATTCAGTTGCGGTTCCGCTTTGATACTGTGGACTCTGCGGGTAATGACTATGAAGGCTGGGTGATCGATGACCTGCAGATCACAACGTTAAGCAGCAGTCCATTTCCGGTAGCCATGATCTGGGCGCCAAGCGAGGTAGCGATCGGAGAGCCGGTTTTACTCGATGCGTCGGGGTCTTATCATCCGGATGGGTTGCCGTTGAGCTATAGCTGGGTGGTTGACGGCATTGCGCTGGCAGATCAGAGCAGCGCAGTGTGGTTTTACTTTGATGAACCGGGCGCTCAGCTTGTTGAATTACAGGTTAGTGACGGCACCGATTCAGCAACGGCCAGCCACACCGTTAATGTTACCAATACGCAGCCGGTTGCTGTGATCGCGGGGCCGGATACCGGGTACCGTTTTGAGCCTCTGTTATTTAGTGCCAGTGGATCAATTGATAGCGATGGTCAGATGCTGACCTATAGCTGGAGTGTTGATGGCGTGCCATTCAGTACGATGCCAGAGCTGTATATACCTTTTGAGACACTGGGTAACCATGAAATCACACTGACGGTCAGCGATGGCTTTGCTATCCATACCGTGACGCATACCCTGCTCATCCTTAATCATCTTCCGCAGGTTTCTCTTGTGGGGCCTCTGGTAGGAGCCCCGGGTGAGCTGATGACCTATGTGAGTATGGCAGAAGATCTTGATGGCGATCCGTTGACCTACCTGTGGACAGTTGATGGTGTCGTGTATGGCGGATCGAGCGAATTTTCGTTCATTTTCAACAGTGGCGGGGAGCATAACGTCACCGTATCGGTCAGTGATGGTATCGATACCCAGAGTGCATCGCTGAACGTCATGATCGGCAATCAGGCACCGCTTGTTCAGCTCAGTGGACCGGGCAGTGGCAAGGTGGGTGAGCTGCTGTACTTTGATGCCTCGGCCTCCAGCGATCCCGATGGCGACCCGCTCAGCTACATCTGGATGGTGGATGGCAATGTAGTAGGTAACGATGCGTTCCTGAGTTGGACCTTTACTCAGAGCGGTCCGCACAGTGTGACTGTGGTTGTCAGCGATGGCGCCTTGAGCGAGCCAGCAACGCTGGATGTGCTTATCGGTAATCAGCTTCCCCTGATTCAGCTTAGCGGCCCCACTGTCGGCAAGGTGGGGCAGCCCCTGTACTTTGACGCCACAGCGTCCAGCGATCCCGATGGCGATATGCTGAGCTACAGCTGGACGGTGGACGGCAGTGTTGTGAGTGCTGAACCCTTCCTGACCTGGACCTACGATCAGAGTGGCTCGCATACGGTGACGGTGACGGTTAGCGATGGCTCATTGAGCCAGAGCGCGACGCTGGAGGTCCTGATCGAAAACCAGGCGCCCGTGCTGCAAGTGAGTGGCCCCTCTGCCGGCAAGGTAGGACAGCCCCTGTACTTTGAC
>JBFGYY010000003.1:0-20920 GCA_041587095.1 Motiliproteus sp.
ATATAAAACCTAAACCAAACTTAACGTTTAGCGTATTTTTTACGTGTTGGATGCTCTGATAATGCTGCATGTTGCATCTCAGCAAGCACCCACACGAATTACTTGATCGAGTTGTTAAAGAGCGGTTTGTTGTCGAGTCGCAGTGGCGTCTCGTTCAACTGAGGGGCGTATTCTACAGCCATGATCCTGACTGTCAACCAGTGAAATCATCTTTTTACTTATTTACAACAACCAATCTACCGGAACAACTTTCCGGCAAAAGAGAATGGATCAACTAAGAAAAGTGTTATGCGCTTTCAGAGATCTCTTGCTTTACAAAGATCCGCCCGAGGATGATCCCTACCTCAAACAACAACCACATTGGCAATGCCAGCAGTGTTTGAGAAATAATATCCGGTGGCGTCAGCAGCATACCCACAACAAAACAAGCCACCACGATATAGGCACGCTTTTCCGTCAATCCGGCAATGGTTGTCGCCCCACTCCACAACAACAAAAGTGTTGCTATAGGTATTTCAAACACGATTCCGAACGCAAAAAACAACTTAAGTACAAAATTCAAGTAACTGCTGATATCCGTCATGACGGTTACGGTCTCGGGCCCTGTACTGGTAAAAAAGCCCAGCACTAAAGGAAACACAACGTAATACGCGAACGCCACGCCCGCATAGAAGAGCAAAACACTGGAAATCAATAACGGTGTCGCAATGCGCTTTTCATGCTGATACAAGCCAGGAGCAATAAAACTCCAGATCTGATGCAGGATAAACGGGATCGCCGCAAAAATCGCCAGAACCAGCGTTAGCTTAAAGGGTGCGAAAAACGGTGATGTCACATCGGTGGCGATCATCGTTGTGCCCGCAGGCAACAAATCGGTCAACGGTGCTGACAAATAGATGTAAAGGTCGTTAGCAAAATAGAACAGCGGCAGAAATATGATCAGAACAACCAGCAAGCTTCGCAATATTCTATCGCGCAGCTCAATAAGATGCGCCACTAGCGGCTGCGTCATCTCTTCAGCCGCCGAATTCTGAGGATTGGAATTTGTCATTTTGATTCGTCAGATTTAGCGGAGGCTGATGGAGGGGTTGGCGGCACTGCAGATGCTGTTTTTGCAGGCTCAGGCTGAGTCAGTATTTCTTCGCGCAAGGTCTCATGAAAAGGACGCGCCATATCTCCTGCCTGCCGCTCAAGCCTCTCCTGCTGCTCCTTGGCAGCCTGGCGCATCTCTTCGACGCGCAGCTCTTCGGAAATCTCCTTTTGGACACTCCCTAACGCTCGCTTCAGACGCCCAAGCCAGAGCCCGGCGGTGCGTAGCGCGGATGGCAGCCTTTCAGGACCCAGAACAATCAACGCAACAACCGCTACGATAATCAGCTCTGCAAAACCGATATCAAACATAGAACAACATCATCCGAGAACGAAGATTACTTCTGCGCGGTTTTATCCTGCTCAGCTGTTTTCGCTGATTCAGAAAACTCGGCATCGTCTTTAGTCAATTTCTTAGACTCTTGATCATCGACGGGGGCGGACTCCTCTTCTTTCATCGCCTTCTTAAAGCCCTTCACTGCATTACCCAGATCGCCGCCGATATTGCGTAATTTTTTGGTGCCGAATAACAACACGACGATGCCCAGAATTATCACTAGCTGCCAAATACTGATACCACCAAAGCCCATTGTTTCTCTCCGTAACGATCAAATATTTCTCTTGTCACTTGATCCAGACAAGAAGAAAACAGTTATCTGTTATTGACTATATCCACTAGCCTTTTACTGAAAGCACCCTCCGTGGGGCAGCCATTTCACTCTTACTATTTTGTTCTCGCGGCCTTTTCATCCAAACCGGACAAACCAAATCTGCGCGCCAACTCGTCAAGCACAGCATCGGGACCAAGCCCAAGATGAGACAGCATGACTAAGCTATGAAACCACAAATCAGCCGTTTCACCAACAAGCTCTGCAGTCTCTCCGCTTAACTGGGCATCTTTTGCTGCAATAATTGCCTCGGTAGCTTCTTCGCCAACCTTTTCCAAGATTTTATTCATGCCCTTGGCGTGAAGACTGGCGACGTAGGAGCTATCGGGGGCGGCATTTTTACGCGCTTCTAGAACCTCAGACAATTTTTCAAGAACATCGCTCATTCTGATTTACCATAAATAGCATCCGGAGCTTTCAAGACAGGCTCAACCGATTCCCACTGCCCATTCTTAAGCTGCTTAAAGAAACAGTTCCGTCGTCCGGTATGACAAGCAATCCCACCCTGCTGATCAACCTTGAGCACCAACACATCATTATCGCAATCTAGGCGGATATCATGCAGGCGCTGGATATGACCGGACTCCTCACCTTTTCGCCACAATTTATTGCGCGAACGAGACCAATAGATCGCCCGCCCTTCTTGCACACTCAGTGAAAGCGACTCCCTATTCATCCAGGCCATCATCAAAATTTCGCCGCTTTGATAATCTTGCGCGATCGCAGGCACCAGGCCGTCATTATTCCAGCAAATTTCATCTAACCAATTCTGTTGCATTCAAACCTCAATGCGCGACTATCTGCCACGTTCTACATTAAATAGCAGCAGAGCTCCCAAAGCCAACAACCAGCTATACCAAGGCACCTGCGAAACCAGGTCGGCAGGCAGCAAACCGGAGAAAGCCACACCTAGAGCCAACACGACAGACCCGGCAAAACGACTACCGTGAAGAGACCATCCCTTCGCGACAACTCTATTGTTACCCGGGCGCTTATACACCTCTTGTTGTCCGACCTGCTTTAAGGCCTCAAACATAAGCTGCGGCATTTGCGGTAACATCTCGGACCACTCCGCGCCGTTTTCCTGCACGGCTCGATATAACCCTTTCGCGCCCATGCGCTGCTTCATCCAATCCTCAAGAAACGGCTTCGCCGTTTGCCACAGATCAAGATCGGGATAGAGCTCCCGACCCAAGCCTTCGATATTCAGCAGTGTTTTCTGCAGCAGAACCAACTGAGGCTGCACTTCCATATTAAAACGGCGTGCCGTCTGGAACAGACCCAGAAGAACCTGCCCAAACGAAATGTCTTTCAGCGGCTTTTCAAACACCGGCTCGCAGACACTTCTGATGGCCGTTTCGAAGTCATTCACATTGGTACCCGCAGGCACCCACCCCGAATCAATATGCAGCTGCGCAACCCGCTTATAATCACGTTTAAAGAAAGCCAGGAAGTTACGGGCCAGATAGCTCTGATCTTCAGGGTTCAAGGAGCCGACTATGCCGCAATCCAGGGCAATATATTGCGGATCGGACGGATTTTCCTTCGACACAAAAATATTACCCGGGTGCATATCCGCATGAAAAAAGCTGTCGCGAAACACCTGGGTGAAAAAGATCTCGACACCGCGTTCGGCCAACAGACGAAAATCGGTGCCATGGGCACGCAACGCCTCCATATCTGAAATAGGCGTCCCGTAGATCCGCTCCATGACCATGACATCTTTATGCGTAAAATCCCAATAGACGTCAGGTACATACAAAATATTTGATCCGGAGAAATTGCGTTTTAGCTGGGACGCATTCCCTGCCTCCTTACGCAGATCCAGCTCATCGAAAATGGTTTTTTCGTATTCCGAGACCACCTCAACCGGGCGCAACCGGCGACCGTCTGCCCACAGCAGCTGCACCAGATGCGCTAACAGATAAAGCAGACCGACATCCTGACGAATGATTTTTGAGATACCCGGCCGAATAACTTTTACCACCACATTCTCGCCGCTATGCAAGGTTGCGGTATGCACCTGGGCCACTGAGGCCGATGCCAGCGGGGTACTGTCAAACGAACAAAACAGATCGGCTATATGCTCGCCCAGCGCCTTCTCAACGATGGCCACGGCCTGATCACCGCAAAACGGCGGCACCTGATCCTGAAGTTTTTGCAACTCATCGGCCACGTCACTGGGCAACAGATCCTTGCGCGTAGACAGCATCTGGCCGAATTTAACGAATATCGGACCGAGCTCCTCCATAGCCAAGCGCAAGCGCTGACCCCGAGGCAGGGTATTGGTCACTACATAGCGCCATGGAAGCAGCGCCAGAGTCCAGCGTGCATACCAAGGAAGAACGGCGGTATTGAAAAGATTATCGAGACGATAGCGCGCCACGATACGGACGATAATAAAAAAACGCCAGATGCGGAACAACGTATAAGCTCCCTACTGCGGACAATCGCAGAATGATTGCCGAATCAGGGTTTTATTCCCTTGTGCAGCGCGACCACACCTCCGGTCATGTTGTGATACTGGCAACGCACCAGCCCTGCTGTTTCCATCATCTCTTTCAGCGTTTCCTGATCGGGATGCATTCGGATCGACTCGGCGAGATAGCGATAGCTGTCCGCATCATCAGTAACGACCTTACCCATTACCGGCAGCAGTTTGAAAGAGTACGTGTCATAAACCTTCGCCAGCAGAGGGCTGGCCGGTTTGGAGAATTCCAGGACCAGCAAGCGTCCGCCCGGCTTTAAGACTCGCGCCATAGAAGCAAGCGCCTTGGCTTTATCGGTGACGTTACGTAACCCGAAAGCGATGGTAATACAATCAAAGTAATTATCCGGAAATGGTAACGCCTCAGCATTGGCCTGCACGTAACGCACATTGCCGCTCACGCCTTTATCCTGCAGTTTATCGCGACCAACCTTGAGCATGGAGTCGTTTATATCCGCAAGAATGACCTGACCTTCCTGACCAACCAGCCGGGAAAACTTCATGGTCAGATCACCGGTACCGCCTGCGATATCCAACACGCGCTGACCGCGCCGAACGCCACTGTACTCGATCGTAAAGCACTTCCAGAGCCGATGAACACCGAAAGACATCAGGTCATTCATCAAGTCGTACTTCGCGGCGACCGAATGAAACACGTCTGCGACACGGCCCTGCTTTTCTTCAACAGGCACCTGCTGGTAACCAAAATGTGTCGTATTTTGCTGATTATCCTGCTTGTTCATCACGTCACTCTAAGCAATTATCCCTGACAAACAGGGTGTTTTCAGATCGCGGCTATTATAGCCCTAATCGGAATCGACAACACAGCGGTTTCGTCCCGCTGCTTTCGCACGATACAGCGCCTCGTCAGCACGACCGAACAACGCTTCCGCGGACTCCCCCTTACGACGCTGCGCAATACCGAACGACATGGTGATCTGCACAGGATCGCCTTTAAAGTTGAAAGGACTGGCCTCCAGCACACGCCGCAACTTATTCATCAGCTCCAGAGCGATACCCGACTGCGTATCCGGTAGCAAGACAACGAACTCTTCACCACCAAAGCGAGCCACAAAATCACTTTCGCGCAGCCCGCCACTCAGCACCTTTGCAATCAGTCGCAAAACCTTATCGCCAGCCAGATGCCCGTACCCGTCATTGATACGCTTGAACAGATCAAGATCACAAACGACGAGCGATAGTGGAATGTCGCTTTTTTCACATTTATTAAAAATAATTTGGCACTGCTCGTCGTAAGCAGCCCTGTTAGGGAGCCCTGTCAACGGATCAGACAGCGCCCTGAGCCGCTGCTCAGCCAGATGCGACTGCACAGATTCGGCCTGTTTTTCCATCGCCTCGATTTTTTGCTGCAGCTCTTCGAGCCTGTGCGCCGCTTGCGCCTCGCGCTCAGCTTCGCCTTGCCGGTACCGGTCCATCACCTTGGCGATTCCCGCCAGCTGTTCGCGTACGCCACTCTTTAACTGATCGATGGAACTGGACTGCTCCAACACCACCTCCATCTTTGAAAGATCGCTCTGCACCGCCTGATCCAGCTCCCCCACGCGATTCTTCGCTAACTGTTCTAAGTTTTTGCTGTCACCAAGAAACTTTTGAATATCATCGAGTTGAGTATTTAGGGCATTAAGGTATTCCTCAAAGTCATCATGGCCATAGGCCACCGCCTTCAACGCTAACTCAATAACCTCTTGTACAACCGAGTCGAGCGAATTCAGATCAACATCTGATTCCAGCCTTTGTATGAGGCGTCGAGCCTGGGCGATAAAAGGGTGCGGTACCGAGAGCTGCTCCAGCAGATCAATCAGGTGGTTGCAGATCGCCTTACTTACCATCGACAACGATTCAACGCGGACCGATCCGGCCTGGTTAGCCTCCCCCTCTTCAAACCGATCCAGAACTTCGGACTGCACGCGCAACCACGCCTGCAAAAGCTCGGGAAAATCATAAAAATTTTCGCCGGCTCTTTTCAGGTTTTCTCTAAGGGAGGCAATCTGCTGTTCTGTTTCAGGCGCAAGCGGCAACGATGCAAACTGCTTCACAGCCTGCATCAACGAGCCCTGAAATGCACTTAGCATATCGTCTCTGCGCTGGACGACCTTCAGCATGCCTCGATCAAGTGCGCCCGCACGGCGCCGAAAAACAGGATCTAACGGGGAGGTTTTTAAAGCGTCTTGCAGGGGTTGCAGCAAGTGATCCAGCTCGGCATCGACACCACTGGCCGCCGATGATAAGCGCTGAACAACTTTGATCAACAGCTCTGAATCAAGCTTGGCGCTTTCCTGATTTTTTTCCAATTCAACGCAGCGGCGCTCCAGCGCCTTCTGAGCATCGTCCGCTTTTGTTCGTGCCAAAGCTCAGATTCCTTTGCAGATTTCGAGAGGGGAAGTTGAAACATCATAGCTCAGCACCAACTACGAGCCAAGCGCCCCTCCCACTGCATATCTAAAGCGCACTGCCAGTTAGAGAGCAGCTTTTTCCTTTTCCACCAGATAATCCACGACCTTCAGCATATTCGCCTGACTGCCGGCCTGATCGGCAGTAATACGGTACTTACCATTAACCACCATCGCCGGAACCCCCTGCAACTGGTACTCACGCGCTTTGCGCTTGGCCATATTGAGCTGAGAATTCAGGCTAAAAGAACCGTAAGCTTTCGCAAAAACCTTACTTTCAACGCCCAGATCAGCAAAAAACTCACCCAGTTCTTCACCGCTATTGATCCAACCCCGCTGACGGTGAATCAGATTAAACAGCGCCGGATGCGCCTCATCTTCCACACCAACAGCCTTTGCAACGAAATAAGCCTTTGCGAACTCAGTCTGATTACCCCGGAACACAACGGGATAATGTTTAAAGTCGACATACTCAGGCGCCTTGGCCTTCCACGGCCCCAGGTAACGTTCGAAATTATTACAATGCGGACACCAGTAGCCAAACAGTTCAACGACCTCAACCTTTGTTGGGTCTTGCGTACGAACCGGCTTCGACAACACCGTATAATGAACTCCTTCGGTAAACTCTTGCGCTTGCACAGTAGAAACGCTGTATAGCGCCACCAGAACCGCAAACCAAACCTTGCCAACCACCTTTAACATGCAATGCTCTCCTAAAAATTTTGATGTAACGCGCATCCATTTGATGGGGGTCAACGCGTAAAGGTTCCGAAAGAGTTACATTTTGCCGGCGTGTCGTTAATGACTCAAGCCGGATCGCCAAAAAACGGCTTGATTCTTAAAGGCATGGCCCTTTGAAAAACCTGATATTGACTCACACAAGGATGATTGAGATGTATAAACTCCTAAGAGCAACACCTCTCGTTTTGGCATTAGCATTAACGCCCCTAACCGCCATCGCCAGCAACCACGACGCCTCCTCAAGCGAGAACCGGCGCGTACAAAATATGGAAAAGATTGACTCTAGTATCAGCGCCTTACTTACTGCACTTGAGCACATAGCCACAACAAGCGATCACAAGAAGCTCCTGCAGCAAACCAGCAAGCAAGTTAAACAAAAACGTCTTTCAGCCAGCAAGCTGCAATCTGATGGTGACCTGGAGCAAGCACGAACCGAGCTGGATTCAGCCCTGGTTTCGGTTAAGCGAGCCATCGCAACCATACGACACTCCGACACACCAGCAACGACACCTGCCGCAGACGACGCGATCAGCGCCAAGCAATTCGCTGACATGGATAAAATCAACTCGAGTATCGACGCTTTGCTCTCCGCCCTACAGCAAATAGGTGCTGAAAAGGATCGCACAGAACTGAGCAACGCCGTGACAGAGCGCGTGGCGGGCCGGCGCAGTGCAGCACAAGCGTTCCTTGACCAAGGCGCGGGTTACAAGGCACGCAGCGAGCTGGATGCCGCATTGGAAGAGATAAAGGCAGCGATTTCTACGCTGCGAAACAAAGAAACACTGATACGCAGCCTCAATTTTGCCAACAAACACGATGAGTATTTATACGAAAAAGACCGCTTCGAAACCTATGGCATGCTGCTCAAATTATTAACCGAGCAGATTCGCAAGCCTGATGCCACAACCGCAAATGCGATACAGCGTTTCACGGCAAATGCGGAGCGCTTTGATGCGAAGGCCAAAACACTGGACGAAGCAGGCCAGCATGAAGAAGCCGTGGTCACAATGGAAGAAGGTAACAAAGAGCTTCTCAAGGCTATTCGCCGCGGCGGGTTGTATGTACCCGGCTGAGCACAGAAAGACCCGGTAGCCGACCCTGCCAGATTTATTGGCAGGAACGCTCAAATCCAAGCCAAAAAAAAGGACCCGTAGGTCCTTTTTTTTCTGCTTATTGTTATTTTTTGCAGTAATACAACATAGCGACAATTGGCTGTTGTTTTTATTTTCTATCCAATCATGCATGTCTCAAGACTCAAGGTCTTGGCTGTCTGTTTCTTATTATTTGGACGCCATGATACCGGCTATTCGACGCAACACCATACGCCTTAGGTCGTAGTGCAAACGCAGCATGTTTTTTTGACCTGAATCGATGCATCACCTGTTGTGACTCCGTAGAATACAGGCTACAAAAATACTCGAAAACGAGTCTTATATGACCGAGCAATCACATTTAGAACAGCGGCGACACCCGCGTATCAAAGTGGCCTGGAAAGCAATCATCAGCTGCACCGACAAAAGCCAGTTTACCGCCAAAATCGACAATATAAGCCGGGGCGGCGGACACTTTTTATCACCCCGACAGTTACCGAAAGGCTCGACTGTACTACTTCAGGCCCAACCCCTCATCAAAGGCCAGGCCTATCCGGTAAAGGTCATCTTGCGGATCGCACACACACACCTACTCACTCAGAACCAGGGGGTAGGTACGGGGTTTTCCTTTGTCACCCCTCCGGAATCACTGGTACGTCTGATTAGGCTGCTTGAAGCTAATGTTCAGGTCTAAAATGTTCAGGTCTAAACTGAACTAAGCCCAATCTACCAGAGCCTCACGATGCTGCACTCGTTACTTGGCGATATGTTGCTCCCCGCGTCGATTACGCCACACCAGTTAGTGCTACTGCTGACGACCAGTTTTATTGCATCGTTAATCACAGCGGCAATGGGAATCGGAGGCGGTCTCCTCTTACTCGCGGTCAGCGCCACGACCGTCCCTGCCGCAGCATTAATCCCCGTACACGGACTGGTTCAGCTGGGCTCCAATGCCAACAGGGCTATTCTGACACGCCGGCATCTAAGCCCGGGGATTCTTGGCAATTTTGGCTTCGGAGCGTTGGCCGGCACTCTGCTCGCCAGCGTGTTTGTGATTCAACTTCCTGTCAACACAATCCAATTCACGGTCGCCCTTTTCATTCTTTACCTGGTCTGGGGGCCACCGATTCCCGCCTCCTACCTGACCGGCTGGCCGTTACGCATAGCCGCAGGCATTACGACATTTATTTCCATGTTCGTCGGCGCTACCGGCCCCCTTGTCGCTGCCATTCTCAAGCAACGCGACGAAGACCGCTTTATCCGCACAGCAAATCTGGCTACCTGCATGAGCGTCCAGCATGGTTTCAAGCTGCTTTTATTCGGCTGGCTGGGTTTTTCATTCACAGACTGGCTCGGCGCTATCGCGGCGATGATATTGTGCGGCCTGCTGGGCACCTGGGTTGGCTTGCATGTGCTCAGCAAGATCAACAACCGCTATTTCAATCTCCTTTTTAAGCTAATCCTCACGCTACTGGCTGTCAGGCTGCTTTATAACCAGTTAAACAACCTGCTTACCTGACTCCTCAGGCTTCTCAAAACGGCAAACGTTCAGCGCAAAGATCTGCAAACAGTTCAGACAGGAAATCACTCAGAGGTAAATGATCGGAGTCCCTGCGCCAAACTTGCGCCTGTTCATCGTAATCAAAATGAAAACCGCCGGTGGGCGCCGCGACCCACAACTGAAGCACAGGAGTCTGCCGGGTGAAAATCACCTGAGCGCCGGACTCGCAGCGAACCGTCAGGACACCACCGGAGGTGTCGTAATCCAGATCGGACTCAGCCAGATCAAGGACATCTTCCAAAGCCAGCAGCGTTGATTCTACGCGGTCATTAAACACACTTTCATTCATCGATCAGATACCTTGCAGGGATTAAGTCCTGCAAGTCTACTGCAGAATGGGCAAGGCGTAACCCAGCAGGTATAATCGGCGGTTTTACTGGTTTCGGCGTGGCGAGGGACGATATGATGCCTTGGATGACCATTGTGTTGGTGGCGGTGCTGAGTGGCTGCGGCCAGAAAGGCAGTCTTTACCTGCCACAGACGAACCCGGCAACCGATCAACAGACAACCGAAAGCGGCCGGGTATCCCCTGCCATAAGGCGAGCAGATTAATGGATAGTTTTGAATATCGTGACGACCAATTGTTCGCCGAAGATGTGGCGCTGACAGACGTCGTCGCGGCCCATGGCACCCCGACATATGTCTATTCCCGCGAAACTCTGGAACGCCACTATACCGCCTACGCCGATGCGCTGGCCGGCCATGCCGGCATGATCTGTTACGCCGTCAAAGCCAATTCAAATATTGCCGTGCTTAACATCCTGGCCCGCCGCGGTTCCGGCTTCGATATTGTCTCGATAGGCGAACTTGAGCGGGTATTACTTGCAGGCGGAGAACCGGCAAAGATCGTATTCTCCGGCGTTTGTAAGCGTGAAGATGAGATGCGAAGGGCACTCGAAGTCGGCATCCATTGCTTCAACGTGGAGTCCGAAGCCGAGCTGGATGTCCTGAATAAGGTCGCCGGGCAACTGGGGATGTGTGCGCCAATTTCGCTGCGCGTCAACCCGGATGTGGATGCCAACACCCACCCTTACATTTCTACCGGTTTGAAAGAAAATAAATTCGGTATCGCCATCGAAGAGGCGCCTCGCGTCTACGCTCACGCCGCGCAGCTGGATAATCTGCAGATCATCGGTGTCGATTGCCACATCGGCTCACAGCTGACCGAAACACAGCCGTTCCTCGATGCGCTGGATCGCGTCTTGCTCCTGGTCGACAGCCTGGCCGGGCAGGGAATCATGCTGCAGCACCTGGATCTTGGTGGCGGACTCGGGGTTTGCTATGCCGATGAAACGCCACCGTCGCCAAACACCTATATCACAGCCATCCGCGAACGCCTGGGGGATAGAAAACTGGCCCTGATCTTTGAGCCCGGACGCTCAATTGCCGCGAATGCCGGGGTGCTGCTGACCAAAGTAGAATTTCTCAAGCCTTCGGCGCACAAGAACTTTGCCATTATTGATGCCGCCATGAACGACCTGATCCGCCCGGCGTTGTACGGTGCTTATCAGGATATCATTCCGCTTAACCTGAACAACGATCCGGCGCAATCAAAACCCTGGGATCTGGTTGGCCCGGTCTGTGAGACAGGCGATTTTCTCGGCAAGGATCGCAACCTTAGCTTGCAAGCCGGCGATCTGCTGGCGGTGTGCTCGGCCGGAGCCTACGGATTTACCATGAGCTCCAACTATAATACGCGCGGTAGAGCAGCCGAGGTCATGGTTGATGACGATCAGATGCACCTGATCCGTCAGCGTGAAACCGTCGCCGATCAGGTACGTAACGAACAGCTGCTGCCTAACGACTGAGAAACGAATCGATGCTGGTACGCTTTACAAAAATGCACGGCCTGGGAAATGATTTTGTCGTCCTCGACTTAGTGACCCAACGCGCGCGCATCACTCCCGAAATTGTCCAGCGTCTGGGCGATCGCAACTTCGGAATCGGCTTCGATCAACTCTTACTGGTTGAGCCGCCCACCGATCCGTCGATGGATTTTCGCTACCGTATTTATAACGCCGACGGCAGTGAAGTCGAGCACTGCGGCAATGGCGCGCGCTGCTTTGCACGCTACGTCACCGAAAAGCGCCTGACCGGCAAAGAGACGATCGCCGTGCAAACAGCGAAAGGGCCTATCTCCCTGACCCTGGAAGGTCGCGATAGTGTGCGGGTTGATATGGGCAAGCCCGAACTACGCCCTGCAGAGATCCCCTTTATTGCCGATTTACAAGCCAGCAGCTACAGCCTGGCCGCGGGCGCTGAACTGCTTGAAATCAGTGCCGTATCCATGGGTAATCCCCACGGCGTACTGATCGTCGACAATGTCGATACGGCAGCGGTAGCGACTCTGGGCCCGCTGCTGGAACGCCATGACCGGTTCCCGCAAAAAGCCAACATCGGCTTTATGCAGATCGTCAGCCGCTCAGAAATTCGCCTGCGGGTTTTCGAACGCGGTGCCGGCGAAACGCTTGCCTGCGGCACCGGAGCCTGTGCCGCCGTCGTTGCCGGTCGCTTACGCGGGCTGCTCGACGCTTCGGTGACCGTGCACCTGCCCGGCGGCGATCTACAGATTGAATGGCAGGGTGAAGGCCGCTCGGTCGTCATGACCGGGCCAGCAACCCACGTTTTCGAAGGCCAAATCCATATTTAGGTTACCCCTGACATGACCCAGAACAATACTGACTCCATTAAGAATCAAGCAGCCGACGATGTCAGCGAAACACAGGTGGCGGCCTACCTGAGGCAGCACAACGACTTCTTTGCCCGCCATCCCGAGCTGCTTCAGCATCAGCACATCCCGCACCAGAGCGGTACAGCGATCTCACTGGTTGAGCGGCAAACGGCGTTACTCCGACAAAAAAACACCGACATTCGCGAACAGATGAGCGATCTGCTCGACGCAGCCCGACATAACGACCTGCAGTTTGAAAAGACCAAACGCCTGATACTCAGTCTGGTTGAGGCCCATAGTCTTGATGAGGTTCTGGTCGCGATTGACGAGGGGCTCTGTCAGGATTTTAACGGCGATATCACCCAGCTCATTCTGTTCGATGCACCCAAGGACGGCAGCTATGGCAGCGCCAGAGTTCTGCCGCTTGCCAGCGCAGAAGAACAGGTAACCGAACTGATTGAGAGCGACTGGGCGATCTGTGGCAGCCTGACCAGCGAGCAGCGCCGCTTTCTGTTTGGTGAACAGTCCGAGAAGATCCTGTCAGCCGCCGTGGTGCCTTTGATCAAGGGTCGCACGCTGGGACTGCTGGCCATCGGCAGCTACGAGGCCAACTATTTCCACAGCAGCATGGGGACACTGTTCCTCAGTTATGTTGGCGAGGTACTGAGCCGCATTCTCTACCGCCTGGTCTTCAACGACAAGCGCCGCTGAGATGTACAGCCCCGGTGACTGGCTTACGTTGTTCGTGGAATACCTGCGCAGCGAACGCCAGATGTCACCCCACACCCTGACGAACTACCAGCGCGACCTGTCGCGCCTGAACGAATACAGAGACCAGCAGGGCATTACCGACTGGGACCAGCTCAGCACAAAAGAGCTACGCCGGTTCATTAGCCGCGAACACCAGCGCGGCCTCGGCGCCCGGAGCCTGCAACGCCTGCTTTCCAGCGTGCGTAGTTTCTACCGTTATCTGGCCCGCGAAGGTCACGCCCATCAAAATCCGGCTCTGGGCCTGAGCGCCCCAAAGGCGCCAAAGCCACTGCCAAAAACACTCGATGTCGATCAGTTGCAGCACCTGCTGGACCGCCCTGCAGAAACGGTCATAGCCAGCCGTGATCTGGCCATGCTTGAGCTGTTTTACTCATCAGGCATGCGGCTGGCCGAACTGGCCGGGCTTAATCTGATCGACCTGGATCTGCACGGCAGAACGCTGCGGGTCACCGGCAAAGGACGCAAGACCCGCCAGCTGCCCATCGGGCGAGCAGCCCTGAAAGCACTGGAGCACTGGCTGGAACAGCGGGAGTCCTGGGCCAACCCTGGCGATACGGCGCTGTTTATCAGCAATAAAGGTTCACGCATATCACACCGCGCCGTGCAGCTGCGCCTGCGGCGCTGGGGCCTCGAAGGCGGCGCTGAGGGCAGCCTTCACCCGCACCGTCTGCGCCACTCTTTTGCCAGCCACCTGCTTGAGTCCAGCGGAGACCTGCGCGCCGTGCAGGAGCTTCTGGGCCATGCCGATATTTCAACCACCCAGATCTACACGCATCTGGACTTTCAGCACCTGGCACAGGTCTACGATAGCGCCCACCCGCGCGCACGGAGGAAACGATGATTAAGGTGGTCAGTTTCGACCTGGACGATACGCTGTGGGCCGTACAACCGGTGATCAGGCAAGCCAACCACGCACTTTACCAGTGGCTTGACGCGCACGCCCCCCGCTTTACCCAGCGCTACGCACCCGAAGACTTCGCCACCTTGCGCACGAGCGTCGTTCAGGCGCATCCGCATTGGGCCCACAGCGTTACGGCCATCCGGCTCGCCGTACTGAAACACGGCCTGGCCGAAAGCGGCTATCGAGGGGATGAGAATGAGCGACTGACGCGCGCCGCGTTCGCCTGCTTTCTTGAAGCACGCAATCGCGTAACCCTGTTTGATGACGCCCAACAGATGCTAAACACCCTAATGACCCGCTATCGGCTGGTTGCCCTCAGCAACGGCAATGCGGATATACAGCGTGTCGGTCTCTCTCGCTTTTTCGAGTTCGCCCTCAACGCCGATGACGTTGGCACCGCAAAACCCGACCCGCTGATGTTTCACACCATGCTGGAACGCTGCGGCGTTGCCGCCAACGAGGTTATGCATATCGGTGACAGTCCGGCGCACGACGTGCTCGGTGCACAGAATGCAGGACTAAACAGCTTGTGGGTCAACTTCGAGCGCTCTCCCTGGCCGCTGGAAAGCCCGGAACCTGATCTGGAGGTCGCTACCCTGAAGGCTATTCCGGCGACGATCGACGCCTATGCCGCCGTCCGGAAGTAAATCAGGGACGGCGGGCTCGGTGCTCAACGTGCTCAGTAATAGCGCTCCGGATTAAAAAAGCGCCAGCAGTTCATTCAAAAACAGCCGCCCCTGCTCCGTCGGGACCAGCCTGTGCGGATCGTCGGCCATCAACCCCAGCTCTCTGGCCCGTTGTAGCGGACCCGCCAATGACTGCAGTGAATCCCCGGTACGTTGCGCATAGAGTTCAGTCGGCACACCAGCCGTCAGGCGCAGGGCGTTCAGCATGAATTCCAGAGGCAACTCTTCGGGCAGAATCACCTGACTTCCGACCACACCGGGGCCTTCAAGGTATGCTTTGGGCTGACGCGCTTTCCAGCGCCGCTCAATCACTCCCGACGCCGAAGTAATTTTGCCATGGGCGCCGGCCCCGATCCCCAGATAGTCGCCGAATTGCCAGTAGTTAAGATTATGCCGCGCGGCGTAACCCGGACGGCAATACGCGGATATTTCGTAGTGCTCGAAACCCGCCTCCGTCAGTCGGGCGAGGCCTTGCTCCTGTATCGCCCACAGCTGCTCATCCATGGGCAGCGTTGGCGGACGGGCGTGGAACTCCGTATTCGGCTCGATAGTCAACTGATACCAGGACAGATGCTGCGTACCCAACGAAAGTGCACGCTCCAGATCGGCCAACGCCAAGGCTGGCGTCTGTCCGGGTAACCCATGCATCAGATCGATGTTGATCGCCTTGAAATCCAGCGCCAATGCTTCGTCAATCGCCTGATAAGCCTCTGCACCGGAGTGAATGCGCCCCAATGCCTGCAGCTGCGGATCGGCAAAGCTCTGCACTCCGATGGATAAGCGCGTGATGCCTGCGTCCCGAAAACCACGAAAGCGCTCGCGCTCAAAGGTTCCCGGATTCGCTTCCAGGGTGATTTCGATATCTGCGTCAAAACCGATCCTGGCTTGCAACCCGCTCAACAGCTCGGCAAAGAAGGGGGGATCCATCAGGCTGGGCGTACCGCCGCCAATGAAGATACTCGACAGTCTGCGGCCCTGGACCCCGGCCATTTCAAGGTCCATATCCGCCAGCAGTGCCTTCAGGTATTCACGCTGCGGCAGGTCGCCCTGAACCGCGTGGGAATTGAAATCACAATAGGGACACTTACGCAGGCACCAAGGCACATGCACGTACAGACTGAGAGGCACAAGGCCCCCTTGATGACCAGCAGAAACAGGCAACATGGGCGATCCGGGCTCAGGCAGGGCTTTGCAGCGCAGCGACTAATTTGGCAACCGCCTGACCACGGTGACTGAGCTTATTTTTCTGTGCGGGCGCCAGATCGGCGGAGCAACAGCCCAGTTCGGGAATGAAAAACAGCGGGTCGTAACCGAAGCCATTGCCACCACTGGGCTGACTGACAATCCGTCCCTCCCAGCTGCCCTGACAGATTAACGGCGTCGGATCCTCTGCATGCCGCATCAGCACCAACAGGCATTGAAAGCGCGCCGTGCGCTGCGCATCGGGAACGCCCTCCAGCAGCTGCAAAAGTTTGGTGTTGTTGGCAGCATCCCCCGCCCCTTCTCCGGCAAAGCGGGCTGAAAAGATTCCCGGCGCCCCTTGCAGCGCATCCACTTCCAGGCCGGAGTCATCGGCCAGAGCGGCAAGTCCTGTCAGCCTGCAAGCGTGCCGCGCCTTAATGATGGCGTTTTCAACAAAACTCAGCCCGTCCTCAACCGCATCCGGTACCGAAAGCTGTGATTGCGGGATGACTTCATAGTCAAAACCGGCCAGGACCTGATTAAATTCACGAAGCTTACCGGCATTGCCGCTGGCCAGGACGATTTTACGCATAATAATCAATCAACATAGAAGTGCTGTTTAAAGCTGAACGGCATAGGCGCACCGCCGGACTCGGCCTGCACATCAATACTGAACTGCAAGATTTCATCGTTTGTAAAACGAAAATTGGCGATATAGTACACCGCTTCGCCTTCGCGGATCTCGGTAAATGTCAGCGGCTGCATCTGGCCGATAAGATTTTTAACACTGCCCTTGACGGTTGCACCCACCGGTGTTCGCTGCATTCCGTTCTTGGCCAGCACAGCGATATTCAGCATCCCCCGCGAGCCGCTGCGCCGAATATTATACGCCTTAGCCACATCCGGGGAGAGGAAGGAGCTATTGAAGGCACTGTAGTGAACCTCGTGCCCCGTAAAATCCTTGAATTGCTCGGCGTACAGCGAGGGTGATACGAGCAGCATCAAGCAAAGCCAAAAGCTATTCAGGCGACAAGCGTTCATAACATTCTCCTTAACCATTAAATACGACCGCCGCTGCGGATTTGCCAGCCAGTTAGCGTGTCACACGGTAAATGGCTATTTCACCCAACATATTGGGCCAGAGCCGAATCCACCAGTGATCGCGATGCCGGCTATCCACCACCGTGCGATCAAGAATGTGGATATTCTTTTGCCGGCACAACTGCTCGAAATCCTTGAACGTGCAGAAGTGGATATTGGGTGTGTCATACCAAGTATAGGGGAGAAATTTTGACACCGGCATCTTACCGCGAAACCATAGATAACCTCGCGCCCGCCAATGACCAAAGTTAGGGAAAGTAATGATCGATTCCCGCCCGATCCGAAGCATTTCATCCAACACCCAGTCAGGGCGGTGCACGGCCTGCAGCGCCTGAGTCATCAAGACCGTATCAAAGCTTCTATCCTGAAAATTACTTAACCCTTTATCCAGATCCTGCTCGATGACGTTAACACCCGCCTGAATACAGGCCTGTATATCCTCGGGGTTGATCTCCAGGCCATAGCCGCGAACCTGTTTTTGCTCGGCCAAGCCCGCCAGCAGACTGCCCTGACCGCAGCCAAGGTCCAACACCCGGCTTTGGGGTGCAATCCACTCCTGAATAATTTCCAGATCAGCGCGCATCACCCACCTCCGCCGTCAGAACTTCGCGAGAGACCCGCTCCATATAGGCTTTAAAGACCGCCATATAACGCGTGATCGGCATTAAAAATGCGTCGTGGCCGTGGGGGGCATCGATTTCGGTATAACAAACCGGTTTATCCGCCGAGATCAACGCATCAACAATCTCCCGGGAACGCTGAGGCGAGAAGCGCCAATCGGTAGTGAAAGATGTCAGGAAGAACTCGCAGCGCGCCTGCGACAGTGCGGTGACCAGATCGCCGTCAAACTCAGCCGCGGGGTCGAAATAATCCAGTGCTTTGGTCATCAAGAGATAGGAGTTGGCATCGAAGCGTTTGGAAAAGCTCTCTCCCTGATAACGCAGATAGCTCTCAACCTGAAAATCCGCGTCAAAGTCAAAGCTCAGCTCATCAAACTGCAGCTCCCGGCCAAACTTATCCCCCATCGCGTCATCGGAAAGATAGGTAATATGTCCAACCATGCGCGCCAGCATCAATCCCTGTTTGGGGTAGGTCCCGTGGTCCGCGTAACGCCCGCCATGAAAATCCGGGTCTTTACTGATGGCTTGCCGGGCAACCTCGTTGAAGGCGATATTCTGCGCGGATAATTTGGGCGCGGCCGCAATCACCAGGCAATGGGACAGGCGATCCGGAAAATCGATGGCCCACTGCAACGCCTGCATCCCCCCCAGACTGCCGCCAATCACCGCCGCCCAGCGCTCGATACCCAGCTGATCGGCCAGGCAGGCCTGGCTCTTAACCCAGTCCCGCACCGTGATGACCGGGAAGTCCGGCCCGTAAAGCTTGCCGGTGGCCGGATTAATCGAGGTCGGCCCCGTGCTGCCGTGGCAGCCGCCGAGGTTATTCAGGCAGACAACAAAAAACTGGTTGGTATCTATCGCTTTTCCCGGCCCGACCGCTGAATCCCACCATCCGGGCTTACTATCCTCCGGATTGTTGTAACCCGCCACATGCTGATTTCCGCTAAGGGCATGACAGATCAGCACCGCATTACTGCGCTGCTCATTCAAACAACCGTAAGTCTCAATGATCAGGTCATAATGGGGTAAGACCCGGCCACTGACCAGTACCAGTGGCGTGGCAAAGTGCAGCGTTTCAGGCTCAACCAGACCCACTGAATCGGCGGGTATTTCTAATGGCATAAGTATTTCCGACCGCGATATATCATTCTATGGCCTCCCATGGCTCCTCGCCCGACGCATCTCCTGGCCCGCAGTCAAATGAACGCCGAGGGCGTTTGCAGAAGTCCGCCGTGGTTTTGGTCCGCTCATTCGGCAGCAGCTCGCACAGGCCTTGTAACCAGCTAATCGGGGTATATCACCGGGCTGGTGATGCGAAGTCGCTTTTAACGGCCGGCAAATTAATCGCGCCAAGCGCCGGGCTGCAGATGCCAATTTAACAGCTGACAATTCCCCTTAACAGCAGACAACTCCCCGGCCACCGATAAAAAGACACTGCGGCCTCTTACCCTGCGTTAACTGATAATGCGGTGCAATTGCAGCTGAACGACTTGAATTACCAGGAAAATCAGGATCGGCGACAGATCAAGCCCACCGATTGGCGGTACAACTTTACGCGCCACTCGGAATAAGGGCTCGGTCATCTGGCCGATAAGCAGTGGCGCCGGATGATGACTATTAGGGGCAATCCAGCTGATAATTACCGAGCCAATCACGGCATAAAAATAGATATCCAGCGTAATGCTGGCGAG
Organism: Motiliproteus sp.; assembly: GCA_041587095.1. Lineage (GTDB taxonomy): Bacteria > Pseudomonadota > Gammaproteobacteria > Pseudomonadales > Balneatricaceae > Motiliproteus. Next base: position 19,673 of record JBFGYY010000003.1, read on the forward strand.
ACCAACCAACCCGATGATCAGCACCCCAATCGGATTGGGTGACTGTCCGTTAACCACCAGCAGCAGGAACAGCGCTGCCATCTTCACGATCAGGGCCAACACCAACGCCGAGAGATCCAGCCCGCCAATACGCGGTATAAGACGCCGCAACGGGGCCAGAGGCGCATTGGTCAGGGCCGCGATGGCCTGCGATATCGGGTTATAAAAGTCTGCCTTCGAAACCTGCAGAACAAAGCGCATCATCACGATAAAGACGTAAAAATCCCCCAGGGTGCGGATGATGAGGGTAAGTGTCTCCTGTCCCATACTTTATCTCTTTATTCGGCCACACAGGCCAGGTTAACGTCGTCAATGTATCACCACCAGATCGATGGTCTATCTTACGGATCAGATCCGGGTATTGCCAGCCTGGCTGCGCCGTCTTCTTCAACCGCGCGCGCCTGAGCGCCCTTAAAGCCGATAGAATTACGCCGCGCTGCTTTTAGCGGCCTAACTCTTCACCCATCTCGTGGGCACGCGCGGCGCAGGCCTGCATGGCTCGCTGGAACAGCTCGCCCAACTGCCCTTCCTCAAGCACCTGCAAAGCGCGTTCGGTGGTGCCGTTGGGTGACGAGACCCGGCGCCGCAGCTCACCGGCATCGACATCGCTCTCCAGTGCCATTTTGGCAGCCCCCATCGCAGTCTGCAGGCTGAGTTGACGGCTGACCTGCTCCGACAAACCTAACGCTTCACCGGCAGCACTCATCGCTTCAATAATACGGAAGAAATAAGCTGGGCCACTTCCAGATACAGCAGTAACAGCTTCGAGCTGGGCTTCCGTATCGACCCACAACGCCAGCCCGACAGACCCCAGTATCCTCTCGGCCACATCGCGCTGTTCGGTGCTCACCTTGTCATTCGCGTAAAGCCCGCTGGCACCGGTTAAAACCAGCGACGGGGTATTGGGCATGCAACGCACAATTGCCGACTCTTCGCCTAACCATTGCTGCAGACTTTCAAGCACAATACCTGCTGCAACGGAGATCACGAGGGCGCCGGATTCCGCAAGCGTGGGCCGCAGCTCCTGTGCAAGCGCCTTTAAAGCCTGAGGTTTTACAGCCAGCACCAGCACATCACTCTGGCGCACCACCGCATGATTATCACACGAGGTCTGAATACCACAGCGCGCCGTAAGCGCTGCATTTTTTTCTGCACTGCGGTTCGTAGCCCAAATCCTGTCTGCCGGGTAGCCCTGGGCAACAAGACCAC
>JBFGYY010000004.1:0-20035 GCA_041587095.1 Motiliproteus sp.
TGCCGCTGCCGCTGCCGCTGCCGCTGCCGCTGCCGCTGCCGCTGCCGCTGCCGCTGCCGCTGCCGCTGCCGCTGCCGCTGCCGCCTGCCGCGCTACATCATCCCCAGCTGCAGGGGCGGACGTTCGATATTGCTGCGTAGCTCCTGTAGCTCCATGAGGTGGGTATGCCAGTAGGCGGGGGTGTTGAACCAGGTGAAGTTGGAGGGAAAGGCCGGGTCATCCCAGCGCCGGGCCAGCCAGGCGGTGTAGTGCATAATACGCAACGCCCGTAGCGGTTCAATCAGTTGCAGCTCCGCGCGGTTAAACGCACAAAACTCTTCATAGCCGTCAACCACCTCTGCCAGTTGCTGGGTCTGCTGCGTCCGGTCACCGGAAAGCAGCATCCAGAGATCCTGAATGGCGGGGCCCATGCGACAGTCGTCGAAGTCGACGAAGTGCGGACCGTTGTCGCGCCAGAGTATATTGCCGGGGTGGCAGTCGCCGTGCAGACGGATCGTTTTGAGGCGATCGGTGCTGGCAAAACGCGCCTCAATCAGGGTTAACAGCTCTTCGGTAACGCGCTGGTACTCGTAGGCCTGCTCGACAGGCAACCAGTCATTATCGAGCAGAAAGGAGCGGCTTTGCGCTCCGAAGGTGGCCACCGACAGGCCGGGGCGATGGGTAAAGGGCCGTGTACGTCCGAGCAGGTGTATGCGGCCCAGGGTTCGGCCCAGAATGTAGAGATTGTCCAGATTATCCAGCTCCGGGGCCTGGCCGCCACGGCGGGCAAACAGCGTAAAGTGAAAGCCGCCGTGTTGGTGCAGCGTATCCCCTGCGATGACCAGCGGGGGGACCACGGGGATATCGGCCTCGTGCAGCGCCAGCAGGAATTCATGCTCCTCTCTGATCTGTGCGGGACTCCAGCGTTCGGGGCGATAAAATTTGGCAATAAGCGGTGCGTCTTCGTCGATTCCAACCTGGTACACGCGATTTTCGTAGCTGTTAAGGGGGAACACCCGAGCGTCACACAGCAGGCCGAGGGACTCGACCGCGTCCATGACCCGGTCCGGGGTCAGGTTATCGTAGGGGTGGGTATTGCTGGCTGTGCTCATTCGGCGTATCCGCTGGTGATAACGATTTAGGGTGATTGTCAGGTAATGATCAGCGCGACGGCTTTGATCTGTGCGAAAACGGCTTGCCCTTTGTGGAGCGCCAACCGATCAAGGGAGCGGCGGGTGAGCTGCGCCAGTAAGTATTGGTCGCCGATACGCAGCCGGACCAGCAGGGTGGCTTGGCCGAGTGCGCGCAAATCGTCGATGACTGCCGGCAGGCAATTGATGATGCTGCTGTGCTGAGGCTCGATGGTGCTGATGCTGACATCCCGGGCGCGAATCTGCAATCGGATCGGCGTCCCTTCGGTTTGCGGCAGCAGCCCGGCCCAGATAAGGCGGGTCGGGTCGTTGCCAAAACGCAGGCCGGTCAGCTGGTATTTCAGGTCGTGGCGAACAATGTGGCAATCCAGCATGGCGGCGCTGTAGCGTCGGTTGGCGAGGGGCAGGTCCAAACGGCTGAAGAGCCGGGTTGGCGTGTCCTGGCACAGCACGCGCCCGTCTTCGAGCAGCACCATCTGGTCGGCGATCTGCGCGACTTCGCCGCGGCTGTGGGTTACATACAGAATGGGTAGCTCCAACTCGGTCTGAATGCTGCGGATTAATGTGAGAATCTGATAGCGGGCGGCGGCGTCGAGCGCGGACAGGGGTTCATCCAGTAACAGTAACTGCGGGCGTGACAGCAGCGCCCGGGCCAGCGCAACCCGTTGGCGTTCGCCACCGGACAGGTGGCCAACTTCTCGCGTCAGCAGAGGCTGCAGGTCCAATGCATCGATTAGCCGGGCCTCAAGCTGCGGGTCCAGGCCACGGCGACGCGCACCGTAGCGCAGGTTGTCGAGCAGGCTGAGGTGCGGAAACAGGCAGCTATCCTGAAACACAAAGCCGATCTGACGTTTGTTCACCGCAATGTGCTGCCGGCGGGCGCTGTCCAGCCAGGTGCTGTTGCGGAAACGGATCAGACCTTGCGCGCCGGGTTCCAGTCCGGCAATGCAGCGCAGCAGGGCGGTTTTCCCGCTTCCTGAGGGCGCAAAAATCGCGCAGGTTCCGGTAGCCGGGGTCTCCAGGTCGATGTCCAGCAGGTTGTTCTGCCAGCCCGGCGGGCGAAATGTAAGACGGAGCTGCAAGCTCATGTGCGTACTCGATAGCTGCCGTTGCGGCCCTGGGTGTAAAGCACCATGAGCAGCACAAAGGAGAAAAAGAGCAGGCCACCGGCCAGCAGGTGCGCACGCCCGTACTCCAGGGTCTCAACATGATCAAACAGGGCGATAGACAGGACCTGGGTTTCTCCGGGAATGTTGCCGCCGATCATCAGGACCACGCCGAATTCGCCGACGGTGTGGGCGAAACCGAGGGTTATGGCTGTCAACAGCCCGCGCCGACACAGCGGAATGACCACCGTAAAAAACCGGTCCAGCGCGGAGGCTCCGAGGGTCGCCGCATTTTCAAGCAGGCGGCGGTCAAGTTGACTGAAGCTGGCTTGCAGGGGCTGCACCACAAAGGGCAGGGAATAGAGAACAGATCCCAAAACCAGGCCTGGAAAACTGAACGCTAACTGTTTGCCCGTGAGTGCCAGCCAGCCCTGCCCCAAGGGGCTTTGTGGCGCGAAGGCGATTAACAGATAAAAACCCAGCACGGTCGGGGGCAGAACCAGCGGCAGGGCAACCAATACTTCGATGAGCCGTTTGCCCAGGTGATCACGGTGCGCAAGCCACCAGGCCAATGGCAGGCCCAGAATCAGTAAAATTAGTGTGGAAAGGGAGGCCAGTTCCAGGGTCAGCCACAACGCCTGCAGGTCTTGGGGTAGCAGCATTCAGTATTGTCCTGCTGACAGTGTTCTCTCAGTTATGCCCGGACCCGTCGCCGGCAGGTCGTAGCCTTCCTGACGGATTAGCGCAGCAGCGGCATCGCTGCGCAGGTAGTGGTAGAAACGTTGCGCAGCACCGTTGTCGCTGGCCCGGTTCAGCAGCAGCGCCTGCTGGCGGATGGGTTGGTGGAGGGCTGCCGGTATGACCCAGTAACTGTCCGGCTTGGCGTTGGCCTGTTTGAGTTGTGCCAGTGCGACAAGTCCGGCTTCGGCATTGCCCGATGCGACAAATTGATAGGTTTGCGCGATGTTGGTGCCTTGCACCAGGCGTGGCGGGCTGATGCCCAGATTACTGAGAGCCTGCTGAGCGGCAAGTCCATAGGGGGCTGTTTTGGGGTTGGCGATGGCCAGGAGATCTATGGAGTCAAGGGACTGCCGGGATACCTTGGCAGAGGATGAAGGTATCCAGAGCGCCAGGCGCCCAAGGGCGTAGGTGAAGCGGCTGCCTGCAACGCTGAGCCCTTCGCGTTCAAGGCGTTCCGGGCGCTGCTGGTCGGCAGCCAGTAGCAGATCGAAAGGGGCTCCCCGGCTGATCTGGGCGTAGAGGACGCCGGTGGAGGCACTGCTGATGCGGACCGAATCGTGCTGCTGAGCTTCAAAATTCTGAGCCAGTTGCTGGAGCGTCGTGCGGAAATTAGCCGCAACGGCTACGGCTACCGGCTCTGCAGTCACAGACGCGGAAAATAGTGTCATTCCCAGCAGGAATATCGTCAACAGGCGTCGAATCATGGCGGCCTTTGGCAAGTAGGGTTTGCTGCGATTATGTCTGATTAGCCCGATTCATGCTACCTCCCCCGGTCGGCGCGCCGCGCTGGTTGGGCGTGCGCGCCAGGCACCAGGCGTCGACGCGCAGGGCGCCGGCCTGTTTGAATTTCTGGGCTACAGCATCCAGGGTGCTACCGGTGGTGATTACATCGTCGACAAGTGCCAGATGTATGCCCTCAAAGCGTCCCTGAACCGAGAACGCATGGCGCAGGTTTTGCCGGCGTGCATCGGCGCCCAGTCCTTGCTGGTGGGGTGAATCGCGCACGCGGGACACCGCACGGTTGTTAAGGGGGATATTCAGTGAGCGGCTTAACGCTGCAGCGATCGACTGGGCCTGATTAAAACCGCGCTGACGTAATCGGTGAGGGTGTAGCGGCACGGGGATGAGCAGTTCCGGGCGCTGACGGGGTGTTTGCTGGCTAAAGCAAGCAGCGAATACCGACGCCAGACAGAGCGCAGCGCGCGCGTCTCCCTGCTCCTTAAGGTTGCGGATCAGGCGATTGACCGGGAACTCGTAAAGGAGCGGTGCCGTACAGTGATCGAATGCGGGCGGTTGTTTCAGGCAGCGTCCACAGCGTCGTAACGGATTGTCGTCTGGCGATGTGTGATTCAGAAACGACTCGCCATGCGTTAGAGGTACGTTATCGCTCAGGGGCTCGGCACATTGATAGCAACCGTGCTTTAAGTAGGGCAGGTCGTGCAGGCACCCCCGGCACAGGAGGTTGTTTCCCTGACACGTTGCCTGACAGAGCAGGCATTGAGAGGGTAGTAGTTGGTTAAAAAACGACCTGATGTAATCCTTGTGTTTGTGCATGGGTTGACAAAATCCGTTTGCCCCGTAAGATGAGCGCATTGTGCCACAGCCGCAGCGATTGCGCGTGTTTGTGGTGATTCAGGATCTGCTCAGCGTATCGATCCAGCCGCCGCTCCCGGCGGTTTTTTTTCTGATGTCAGGAAGTTTTGCTATGACGACTGTTTCAGCTACGCCCCGCCATGATTGGAGCGCCGATGAGGTGCAAGCGTTGTTTGATCTGCCTTTTAATGACCTGATGTTTCAGGCGCAGACCGTGCACCGTCAGCACTTCGATGCCAATGCGGTGCAGGTCAGCACGCTGTTGTCCATCAAGACCGGCGCCTGTCCTGAAGACTGCAAGTATTGCCCGCAGAGCGCGCATCACTGCAGTGATCTGGAAGTTGAGCGCCTGATGAAGGTCAAGCAGGTCCTGCGCGAAGCCGAGGCCGCGAAAGAGAAAGGCGCGACCCGTTTCTGTATGGGTGCGGCCTGGAGCAGCCCACGTAGCAAAGATATGCCTTATGTTGTCGAGATGATCCGTGGCGTCAAGGCGATGGGGCTGGAAGCCTGCATGACGCTGGGCATGCTGGACCAGTCTCAGTCTGACTCGTTGGCTGAAGCCGGTCTGGATTACTACAACCATAATCTGGACACCTCGCCGGAATACTACGGTCAGATCATCACCACGCGTACGTTTCAGGATCGCCTCGATACGCTGCAAAATGTGCGTAACTCCGGCATGAAAGTGTGCTGCGGCGGTATTTTGGGGATGGGGGAAGCGCAGCGGGACCGGGTCGGCTTGTTACTGACACTGGCGAATCTGCCGGACCATCCCGAGAGTGTGCCGATCAATATGCTGGTTCGGGTCGAGGGGACACCGCTGGAAAATGCCGACAGTCTTGAGCCTTTTGATTTCATCCGCACGCTGGCCGTCGCCCGTATCATGATGCCCCGCTCGCATGTGCGCTTGTCGGCGGGTCGGCAGAAGATGAATGAGCAGATGCAGGCGTTGTGCTTCCTTGCCGGCGCTAATTCGATCTTTTACGGTGAAAAACTGCTCACTACGGAAAATCCTGAGGCCGATGCCGACCGTGCCCTGTTCCAAAAGCTCGGCATTCACCCGGCGCGGCGTGAAGGGGTTTCCGATGAGGCGCAGGAGCAGGCTATTTTGCACAGTGTGGATGAGCAGAGTAATGCCGGACTCTTTTATGATGCCGGATAAGGTCGGGCGTGAATTCTATGCTTTATTGCAGGTCGACAGCACAATGGTTTTTGCCCCGTATCGGGGGGACCTGCGATGAGTGGCTTCGATGATCTGGCCGAAAATCTGGCGCTTAGGCAGCAGCAGCACCTTTACCGGCGCCGTCGGACCCTGGAAAGCCCGCAAGGGCCACAGGTGGTCGTCAACGGCAAAGCGTATCTGGGTTTTTGCAGCAATGATTATCTGGGGTTGGCCAACCATCCCGAGGTGGTAAGAGCGTTTAAAACCGCTGCCGAGCACTATGGGGTTGGCAGCGGGGCTTCGCATCTGGTCAACGGCCATAGTCACTATCACCACGAACTGGAAGAGGCGCTGGCGGACTTTACCGGCCGGCCCCGGGCGCTGCTGTTCTCGACCGGTTATATGGCGAATCTGGGCGCCATTACCGGCTTGCTGGGAAAGGGCGACGCCGTGTTCGAGGATCGGCTCAATCATGCCTCGCTGCTGGATGCCGGTTTGCTCAGTGGCGCCCGCTTTCAGCGTTATCAGCATAACGACTGCGCCAGCCTTGCTTCCCGCCTGGCTGCGAGTGATGCCAAACGCAAGCTGGTGGTGACCGATGGCGTGTTCAGTATGGACGGTGATGTGGCCGACCTGCCCGCGCTGTGTGCAACGGCGCGCGGAGAAGAGGCCTGGGTGATGGTGGACGATGCCCATGGCCTCGGTTGTCTGGGGCCAGAGGGGGGAGGCTGTGTCGATCAATTCGGCCTCGGCATCGATGATGTACAGGTGCTGATGGGGACGCTGGGCAAAGGCTTCGGCAGTGCGGGTGCGTTTGTCGCCGGCAGCGAGACCCTGATCGAAACGCTGATCCAGTTTGCCCGGAGTTATATTTATACCACGGCGATGCCGCCGGCGGTGGCTGCGGCGAGTCTGGCCAGCCTGCGTCTGGTACGGGACGGTCAGGAACGCCGCGAGCATCTGGCTGCTTTGATTCAGCGTTTCCGGCGCGGCGCTGAAGCGATCGGTCTGACGTTGATGGATTCTGCCACACCGATCCAGCCGATCTGGGTCGGTGATTCGGCGCGTGCCATGGCGCTCAGTGCGGCGCTTGAGGCCGAAGGGTTATTTGTTACCGCGATTCGTCCGCCTACCGTCCCTGCAGGCAGCAGCCGCTTACGGGTTACCCTGAGTGCGGCGCACAGCGAAGCGCAGGTGGATCAGTTGTTACAAGGACTTGAAAAGGTATGGACGCAGGCATGAGTCTCTATGTTGAGCGCCTGAGCTGCGACGCTACGCGCGAAGCAGACCTGCCGCGCCCCGAGCTGGTCTTGCTGCATGGTTGGGGGATGCACAGTGGCATCTGGTCGAACTGGCTGCCTGAATTACAGCGCCATTTTAATCTGACTCTGATCGACCTGCCGGGACTGGGGCGCAGCACGGCATGCGAACCTTACCGGCTTGAAAGTCTGGCCGATCAGATGGCGGCAGCCGCACCGGCCAATGCATTTTGGTTGGGGTGGTCGCTGGGCGGTGTGTTTGCGGCAGCGGTGGGTAAGCGTCACCCGGTCGCCGGGTTGATTACAATGGCCTGTAATCCCTGTTTCGTTGCCCGTGAGGGCTGGCCCGGTATGGAGCAAGCCGTGTTTGAGCAGTTTCAGGCTCAGGTTCGCGCCAATCCCGTTAAAGCGTTGCAGCGCTTTTTGATGCTGCAGGTTCAGGGCGACCCCGAGGCGCGCGGGTTGCTGAAAACACTCAAGCCTTTGCTTGCCAACGTCGCGAGCGCTAACGCGGACTTGCTGCCAGCACTGGCCCTGCTCGGCGATGACCACCGTCCGCTGTTTTCTGCGCTGCATTGCCCACGTTTGAACCTGTTCGGCGATCTCGATCCGTTGGTCCCGGTGGCTATTGCGCAACGGGTGCCTTGCCCGGATGCGTCGGTTATTATGCCCGGTTGCAGCCACGTCCCTTTTATATCGGCCCCTGAATTGGTTGCCGATACCCTGCGTCGCTTCACTCAGTCGGTGCTCGATCATCGAGGTATCGACGATGCCTAGCTGCTGCACAGAAACAGATTCAGGCCGGCCAGGCGCTGAAACACTGCCTCAGCTCGCCATTGATAAAGCACAGATCGCCCATTCCTTTAGCAGAGCCGCCGGAAGTTACGATACCATGGCAGCACTGCAGCGGCGTATCGGTCATGAGTTGCTGCGCAGGATGCCTGCACAGGGTGTTGGTTGCAGTCTGGATCTGGGCTGCGGAACCGGCTATTTCAGTCAGGCATTGATTTCGCGCAGCGGTCAGCAGCGGGTTATTGGTCTCGATCTGGCGCAGGGGATGCTCCGCTATGCCAGTGATCAGCGCGATCATGCCGGCATTGACTGGTTGTGCGCCGATGCTGAGCGTTTGCCCTTGGCGGATAACAGTGTCGATCAGATCTTTAGCAGTCTGGCGATCCAGTGGTGTGAAGACCCGCAGCGTTTGTTTAACGAACTGTTGCGGGTGCTTAAGCCCGGTGGCTTGCTGGCGGTTGCGACGCTGGGGCCGCACACCCTGGCTGAGCTGCGCAACGCCTGGTCCGCTGTTGATAATTACCCGCATGTGAATCACTTTACGCCCTTGCCCGAGTTGGCGGCGGCGCTGACGTCGCGGTTTACCCGGGTCGATCTGCAGGAATCAGAAATTGTGCTGCGTTACGAGCGTGTGAAGCAGTTGACCGATGAGCTGAAAGGGATCGGCGCGCATAATCTGAATACCGGCCGTTTAACCGGCTTATCCGGTCGCCGGCGCATTCAGGCGTTTCTCGCTGCTTATGAGGCGTTTCGTGACGATGACGGGTTATTACCCGCTACTTATCAGGTTTTTTACGCACTGGCTCAAAAGCCTTAAATGTTAACGACGGGCACCGGCATTGATTCGGGTGCCCGTAAGTCGATGTAAAGAGAGGGAGTTGCATACATGGGGGCGCGTTATTTTGTTGCCGGAACCGATACCGGCGTCGGCAAAACGCTGGTAACAGCGGCGCTGCTGGAGGCGGCTAAACAGCGCGGGTTACGCAGCCTTGGGCTCAAACCGCTGGCTGCCGGCGGGGATGATGTTAACGGCAGGCTGTGTAATGAAGATGCGCTGATGCTTCAACAGCACAGCAGCCTGAGCTTGCCCTATCAGCAGGTTAACCCGGTCCTCCTGCAGGAAGCCATCGCGCCGCATATTGCCGCGCAGCACGAGGGGCGGCCATTAAGTACAGACCGGCTGGCCGGCTTTTGCCGCGGTGCCATGATGCAGCCCACAGACCTGTTGCTGGTCGAGGGTGCCGGAGGCTGGCGGGTACCGCTTAACCACCGGCAGACGTTGGCCGACCTGGCCCGGGAGCTGCAGTTGCCTGTGATTCTGGTGGTGGGTATGCGGCTGGGCTGTCTGAATCACGCCTTGCTGACCGCCGAGGCTATTGAGCGCGATGGATTGCCACTGGCTGGCTGGGTTGCGAATCAGGTTGATCCGGCAATGAGCTGCTATGCTGAAAATCGTGACACCTTGTCTGCGATGCTGCGCGCCCCTTTGCTGGGTGAGCTGCCGTTCCAGGAGCAGATAGACGTTGGAGCTTGTGCAGATCTGTTGACCCAGGGCATGGAAACGCAGTTGGTTAAATTGTGAACACGTACTAGAGTGGGTTATACTCAGAGCCAGAGCGAATTCACGAGGTAGCTAACGATGCAGATTTCCTCCATTTCCACTGCCGTACAGAGCAATCTGGGTGTGTCTAACCAGGGGGCTGACGGCGCACGTCGTACGCCGACAGCTACTGAGAATGGTTCGGTAGAAGATTCCACCCAGGTCAGCGGGGTTACCAGCGCAAGTTCGGCGGTGCAGCCTGTCGAAGCGAGTCTTTCCGGATCGGCTGTATCGGAAACCGAAGCTGTGCCTCTGACTCAGTTGGTCACCGCAACCGGAGATGTCCTGGCCACCGAAGGAACCGCAAAGGGGCAGGTTGTCGATATCACCATTTAAATAATTCGGCGGGCTGTTATGTCTGCCCAGGAGGGGGAGAGTGCTTGGCTCAGTGGGTTCATCGCTCACAGGAATTCATTCCGGCACGCTGCTGAATCGGGAGCGTGTCTCCCCGCGTTCCGATTCCACCTCTCCTGCCATCGCTTCACCTCCCGTTGCACCGTCCACCACCCCCTCCAATGCTCTGGCATCTGTTCAAAGTGCTGAGCTGATACCGTTACGCAACCAGGATCCTGTCATTGCCCCCGCGGCGTCCGGCGTGGGTCAGCAGCCTGGTAAGCCAGCGGCGCCTACTGAGCGCGAAACCACAACGACAGTTGCTAGTGATCAGCACCAGGCGCAGGCCAAGGATGCCGCTGCCGGGCCTGCTTTGCTGGCACCTGAGGAAAAGCGCCAGGTCGATCAGTTACGTGCAATCGACCGGGACGTTCGCAATCACGAGGCCGCTCATGCCGCAGCGGGTGGCGGACTTGCCGGAGCTCCCAGCTATGACTATACCCGTGGCCCGGATGGCAAACTGTATGCGACGGCCGGCGAGGTCGGTATCGACACGTCGCGGGTTTCCGGTGACCCGGCTGCGACGATCGAAAAAGCCCGTACCGTTATTCAGGCCGCCCTGGCACCTGCTAACCCCTCTGCACAAGACCTACGTGTGGCTGCGCAGGCACAGGCTTTATTGGTGGAAGCCCAGGCAGAACTGTCCACGAGCGTGAAAGAGTCCTTACAAGGCCGCGAATCCGAGCAAACGGAGTCCGGGACTGGGGAGGACGAGCGCAGCGAAGAGAGCCGTTTAAGTGCACAGGATCAGGACGAAAGGCGCCAGGAACTGCAGCGTCAGGCTGAAGAGCGTCTGGAACGCAGTCGTGAGCAGCAGGTGGCCTTTGCGGAACAGTTGCAGGATCTGAATCAGCGCCTGAATGATGTCCATCAAGGGCTGATCCGCTCCGGCGCCGTTGACCAGATTAGCCCTCAGGGCTCCTTTCTTGATCTGATCGTATAGATCGCGGTGCTAAATAGCCTGCGTTATCGAATCACCTCTCTGCCATCGATTATCGCCAAGCCATCTTCACATGTGTTATTCCTGTAGAAAGCCCAGCAATAGGCGGGTGAATAGCGCCGGCTTTTCTGCATGGGGCCAGTGGCCCGCACCCTGAATGATTTTTGCCTTGGCGTGAGGAAAGCGCTGCACAATCGCCTGCTGGTGTTCAGCCTGGATATAGGCCGAGTTACCGCCTTTGATAAACAGCGTTGGCCCTGAATATTGGCCGGATGCCGACGGTGCGGCGGCGATTGACTCATAGTCTCTTTGCAGAGCCTTGAGGTTCATGCGCCAGGCAAAGTGGCCGTTTTGCCGGTAAAGATTTTTAAGCAGAAACTGCCGTACCGAGGCTTCCGTTACACGTTCGGCGAGCTTCTTTTCTGCTTCTCCCCGGGAGTTAATTCGCGCGAGGTCCACTGAAAACAAGCCGTCAAAGACCTCGTTATGATGCGGTGGGTAACTCACAGGCGCGATATCGACAACGATCAGCCGGGAAACGCGCGCGGGATGGCTGAGTGCGAGCTGCATCGCCGCTTTGCCGCCCATTGAGTGTCCCAGCAGCATCACTTGTTCCAGCGCGTGATCATCCAGAAACTCCAGCAGGTCGTCTGCCATGGCGGCGTAATCCATGCGGTCGTCCCAAGGCGAGCGACCATGGTTTCTCAGGTCAACGGCATAGACCTGAAAGTGCTCTGCAAGGGCCCGTACCTGTCCCCCCCAGTTTTCAGCCGTACCGAATAACCCGTGAACGATGACCAGCGGGGTTCCGCTGCCGCTTTGGTTATAATGGATTTTCATGCCGTTGAATTCTCAGTGTCTGGTTGCCCGGGAAAGATGTGAGATTGCCGCAAACTGGCAGGTTGTTGAAAAGGCGTCGCGGCTTTTTCAACAACCCCGTTAACTTGCTGTCAGTTAACGCGCACTTTACAAGATGGCGAGCAGTTCAACTTCAAAGACGAGCACGGTGTGGGGCGGGATCGCGCCCGGTGCGCCACTGGCGCCATAGGCCAGTTCGGAAGGCACTGTCAGGCGCCATTTGGAGCCGACGTTCATCAGCTGCAGGGCTTCGGTCCAGCCGGAGATAACACCATTGACGGCAAATTCTGCCGGCTGGCCACGCTGAACCGAGCTGTCGAAGACTTTTCCGTCGGTAAAGCTGCCGTGGTAGTGGGTGCGCACCTGCGAGCCCGCGCCGGGTTTTTCGCCGCTGCCTTCAGTGATCACTTCGTACTGCAGGCCGGAGGCCGTGGTAATGACGCCGGGCTTTGCGGCGTTGTCCTGCAGGAACTTTTCACCTTCAGCGCGTGCTTCACGGCCTTCGGCTTCCTGGCGCGCCTGTAGCTTGCTTTGAATCGACTGAAACGCCGCGTGCAGTTGCTCCTGCGTTACGCAGGGCTGGTTGCCCGCAAACAGATCATTCATCCCGGCTTTAACCAGTTCCAAGTCCAGCCCGTCGATACGCTGGCTTTTTAATTGCTCACCCATCTGCAGGCCGATGCCGTAGCTTACAATATCGATATCTTGGGTCAGGTTAGCAGTGTCGCTCATAAGGCCTCTCACAGGTTCGTGCAGGGGAGTCCCCCTGCTTAACAAAAATGGCGAGTATACCAGAGTCGGCGCTATTCTTGGTCCAGCATGAGCAGCGGGTCGATGCGGGCGTCGTTCAGACTGACGGTCCAGTGCAGGTGGGGGCCGGTGGCCCTGCCGCTGCTGCCGACAGAACCGAGTGGCTGACCTGTTTCAACCCGGTCTCCCAGGGCCACATCGATCGTTTCCATATGGCAATAAAGCGATGTTAACCCCCGGCCGTGATCGAGAATGACCGTGCGGCCGTTAAAAAAATACTCGCCGGTGGCAACGACGACGCCTGGGGCAGGCGCTGCGATGGGGGTGTGGCGCGGCGCGGCGATATCCAGTCCGCTATGGGGTTTACGAGGCTGGTCGTTAAAAAACCGGCGCAGGCCAAAGGGGCTGCTGAAAGGACCCGGAGCGGGGCGGTCAAAGCGGGTTACCGGTACAGAGGTCTCGCTGTAAGCGGCTAACGCGCCGAGAATCTCTTTTTTCTCCCGGTTGATGCGGACCATATCCAGCGGTTGCGGGTTCACATGCCTTTTGTTCTTTAATTTAATGCGTTGCTCACGGTAACGCTTATCTTTGATTTCAAACGGTATCGATCTGTCGCCCACCTTCAGCTGGTGATCGCCTGCCTTGGTGCTCAGTGGAATGCCAACCAGTGCGACCCAGGAATGCTGCGCGGCATAGGGGGTATCCGTTGCTGCGACAACCATAACAGGTTTGCCGTTAAAGGTGACTCTTGGCGGTGTCACTGAATCGGTTGCGGAGAACGGGATATGGGCAATACCGCCCGGAACCCGCGCCTGTGTGGGGAGCTCGAAGGCGTGCAGCCAGGAGCTGGCTGTCAGCAGTATGAGAATAAACAGGCGTTGGCGCATTGGAAACTCCATGGTCGTTAATGGGAGGCTGGCAGTGACTCAGTAACCGTACAGCGCAGGCGGCCGTTGGCCAAGCGTGCCTCGACGTTATCGCCGACCTTGATCTTGTCGGCTTGCGTAATAACGGTCTGATCGGGTGTGGTGATAATGGCATAGCCGCGCTCGAGCGTTGCCAGCGGACTTACCGCGTGCAGCTCTCTGGCCATTGCGGCCAGTGATTGCTTTGCGGCGTCGAGGCGCCGTTGCATGCCCTGGCAGAGGCGCAGACTGAGTTGTTGAACCTGTGTTTGTTCTTCGCCGAGTGTGCGTAGCGGGTTTTGCCGGGCCAGACGCTGGCGCAGCTGCGCCTCGCGCTGTTGCTCGTTAAACAGTCGCCTTTGCATGGCGCGATGTAAACGTAATTCAAGATTGTCCAGCTGCTGTGTCTGTTCTTGCAGCCGCTGCCCCGGATGCTTAAGACGTTGGCTGAGCCAGTTCAGGCGTTCTTTTTCGCGTATCAGGCGCCGGCTTATCTGGTTGACGAGACGCTGGCGGGAATCGCGGAATTGCGCGCCGAGTTGCGCTGCATCCGGGCTGACGAGTTCCGCGGCGGCAGACGGGGTGGCGGCGCGTTGGTCGGCGACAAAGTCCGCAATGCTGAAATCAACTTCGTGCCCTACTGCGCTGACGATAGGAATGTTACTGCTGAAAATGGCGCGGGCCAGCGCTTCATCATTAAAGGGCCAGAGATCTTCCAGTGACCCTCCGCCACGACTGATAATCAGTACGTCGCAGCGTTGATCGCGGTTCGCCAGCGCCAGCGCGCTGCGTAGTTGTTTGGCCGCTTCATCACCCTGCACCAGCGCCGGGTAGAGGGTGACGGGGATGGCGGCGAAGCGGCGTTTCAGCACGCTGAGGATGTCACGCAGAGCCGCGCCGGTTGGCGAGGTGATAATGCCGATATGGCGCGGCAAACCGGGCAGTGAACGTTTGTGCGCGGGGTCGAAAAGTCCTTCGAGTTGCAGGCGTTGCTTTAATGCATCAAAAGCGGCCTGCAGCGCACCACTGCCGGCTTCCTCGAGGTAATCGCCGATCAGCTGAAACTCGCCGCGCCCTTCGTAAAGGCTTACGCGAGCGCGCAAACGGACCAGATCGCCATTCTTCGGCCGGTATTTGAGGAATGTGTTGCGGTTACGAAACAGGGCGCAACGGACCTGGGCGCCGCTGTCTTTGAGCGTGAAGTACCAATGGCCCGAGCTGGGGCGCGCAAAATTGGATATTTCGCCTTCGACGGTGATCATGCCGAAATTTTTCTCCAGCAAGAGTCGAGCCTGCTGGTTGAGCTGCGAAACACTAAGGGCCGGATTAGGAGCAGGGGCAATCATTGTTCGGGTCGAAAACCTGATTTGAGTTAAAGTCGTTATGTTACACCGCGTGGTCTTGTATAACACGCGGGTTTGCCGAAGACAGAATGCCCGAATGCTTGCGGCGAGTGATGTTGTTACCATTAATCGAATGACCAGTAAACGAATTGCGCGATGCAGTCTGTGTAAAATCGGTGCTATAAACGAATGAATGATAAGGGGCGCAAAGAGGTCAGATATGCAGGTTTATATTGCGGTTGGCTCCGTCTACGGGCATGCGCAGGATGTCGCCGAAAGAATTCAGGCCGTTTTGCATGGTCTGGGCTTCGCTGTGTTGCTTGATGACGAGCCGAGCCTTGCCGCATTAACCGCTTCACAGGCCCGACTGATATTGGTTTGTACCTCGACCACCGGTGACGGGGACTTTCCGCCCAATATCGCGCATTTTTATCGACAGCTCGGCGATGCTGAGTCTGTGTTGTCAGGATGTTTAACAGCCGTCGTGGCGCTGGGTGACAGTGCGTACGGGGATTCGTTTGCGCAGGCGGGCCGGCGGTTTGACGCGTTGCTGGCATCAATGCCAGGCGAAGGGCATGCGCCGATGCTGGTTTTGGATGCCTGCGACGGTGCTGATCCCTTGGATCTGGCCTCGGACTGGCTGTCTGACCGGGTCGAATATTGGCCAGTGGCGAGTAAACTGTAGCCGTTATCTAGGCTGCGTTGTCGAATTAGCGTGGTGCCGAGTTGTTGTTGAATCGAATTAGCACTATGTCGAAATAGCGCTACGCCGAATTGGCGCGGTGCTTAGGCGTGATAACGCGTTATAAGGCCGATCGCGCGCCGCTAATTCAGCCAGCGGAAGGTCAGGTTGATGCGGGGTTCCTGGATGCGTAAAGCTTTGGGAATACTGTGTTCCCATTGGGTCTGGCACTGATGCATCAGGAGCAGCGAGCCGTGATCGAGAGGCTGGTCGATCACGGTACGACTGGGCCGGTGACGAAAGCGCATCAGCCGGGTCGCACCTAAACTGACCGAGGCGATGCAGGCGCTGTCGATGGCGGACTCGTTATCACGATGGTAGCCCATCGAGTCACGCCCATCCCGGTAGTAGTTAGCCAGCACGGCATTGAATTGATAACCGCTGAGTACTTCGACCTGTTGGCGTAGTGTATCAAGCAGGGGTGGTAACGGGCGGGGAGGGTGGTCTCTTCCGGAGTAACGGTATCCCCGCGTACCGTAATAGGCGATAAGGCGAGGAACAGTGATCTGTCTGCCAAAAAGTTGCAGGGTCTCCGTTTCCCAATCGATGACCGCGTTGACCGCCGCTGATTCGACATTAACGGCAGCTGGATACAGTATTGCGTTGCCGTCGTAGTCAAATATAACGCTTGCCTGTTTTCGTTGTGAAACACTCATCGTTTTATCTGTCAGCGTTTGCGTCTTTAATAACAGCACTTGCGGCCGCGTCTGGCCTGATAATGATCATCCTAGCCGTCGTAATTGGCGTTGCGGCTGCCTATATTGTAATGCTCTCGCGTCATCCTTGATACGCTCTTGCTTACGCACTCCCCTCGCGCGACTAAGTTTAAGGTGCGCTCCCGGACATGACTAATTCTGGCCTCGAGGAATTATTTGCTCGCAAGCCCCGGCATATAGACCTGTAAATGCGCGCGAGCACTCGGTGTGATCAAGCATCGGTCAGCTTTCCGGGTGAACTGTACGATACTGTACAGGGAGTCTGAGCATTATCGGGCTGGCAATAGAGACGTGAATCAGATTATACGTGAACCAGAGGTGATGCCATGACGGAATTGAATCAGCAGCGTTGTGAGGCGTGTCGCGTGGGCGCGCCTCTTATCGGAGAGGCCGAAGCTCAGCAGCGGCTAAGTTCATTAGATGGGTGGCGGCTAGTAAGTGTCGATGGGGTGTTGCGCTTAACCAAGTCGTATACATTGCCGAACTTTCGGCAGGCGTTGGCGTTTACCAATCGTGTCGGCGCAATGGCCGAGGAGCAGGGGCATCACCCTGACATCGTCACGCGCTGGGGGGAGGTGGAGCTAAGCTGGTGGACCCATAAGATAAAAGGGCTGCATCATAATGACTTTATCTGCGCCGCCCGAAGCGACGCGCTTTATACCCAAGGTTGATGTGCTTGGCAGGTTAAGTTGTTAGAATGCCGGATTATTTTCGCGGTTTTTTTGTTCGGTATAAAGACCCGCTTAGCGTTACAGCATGGAGACCTATGGAACCTCGATATAGATTGGTCATATCCTGTCCCGATCGGGTGGGTATTGTGGCGATGGTGAGCAATTTTATCTCCAGTCATGGAGGATCGATAACCGAAGCCAGCCAGCATTCGGATCAAACCAGTGGCTGGTTCTTTATGCGTTATGAAATTGGCGCCGCATCGCTGCCGTTTACCTTGGCACAGCTACGGGAAGCATTTACCCCAATTGCTCAGTCCTTCGCTATGCAATGGCGCATCGTTGATTCCACGGAGCCTAAACGGGTTTTGCTGATGGCGAGCCGTGAGTCCCACTGTCTGGCTGATCTGCTGTACCGTTACCACAGTAAGGAACTCGACTGTGACATTCCCTGTGTGATCTCAAACCATGAAGACTTACGTAGCATGGTGGATTGGCACGGTATTTCTTATCATCACGTCCCGGTTGACAGAGACAATAAAGCAAAGGCATTTGCAGAGGTGCAGCGGCTGGTGGATGAGTATCAGATCGATACCATCGTGCTTGCGCGCTACATGCAGATCTTGCCGCCGGAGCTTTGCGAAATATTCCGGGGGCGGATGATTAACATCCACCACAGTTTTTTGCCTTCATTTGCTGGTGCCAAGCCTTACCACCAGGCGCACGAGCGGGGTGTGAAGCTGATCGGGGCAACCTGCCATTACGTGACGCAGGATCTGGATGCCGGACCGATCATCGATCAGGATGTTATTCGGGTCAGCCATACGGATGAGGTTAAGGATATGGTTCGCCTGGGTCGTGATGCCGAAAAAACAGTGTTGGCCCGCGGGCTGCGCTGGCATCTGGAAGACCGAATTTTGGTGCATGGTAACAAAACGGTGATATTCAGGTAGCGGGCTGGCGCCGTGTTGTGCTGGCAGCGACGGGAATAAAACAATTTAAAGGGCAGTAGCCTGTTGTGAGTGAAGGAGCTACACAATGTTGAGATCGGTGAAAGTTCAGGATTACATGACAACCAAGTTGGTGACTTTCAAGCCGGAAACGGACCTGTTTGATGCCATTAATATGTTTGTTGAGCACAACATTTCAGGTGCCCCGGTGGTTGACGGCCGAGGTGAGCTGGTTGGTATCCTGTCCGAGGTTGATTGCCTTAAGAGTATTCTGACACTCACATACCATGAAGAAGAGATGGGCGGTCAACTGGTCGGCGACTATATGTCGAAAACAGTTGAAACCGTTAAATATGACGAAGATATTATTGCGTTATCCGAGCGTTTTATCAAAGGACAGCGTCGTCGTATGCCCGTATTACGTGAAGGCAAGTTAGTGGGACAGGTCAGCCGTAAAGATGTGCTGCGTGCTGTGCGTGAATTTATCAGCAGCAGCGATAACAACTAAGCCGCCTCCGCTCCGATTCAGATGTTGCCTGTGCGGCAGCATCTGAGGGTGCATTGGTACGAGAACATCCTGCGGTCTTTGTGATAAGCTTAATTCGGTTTTCCCGATGTTATCTATTGCTTCCCGGTAGGGTTCTCCATGCACGGTTTGTTTCCCGAAAATCCTGTTCTTTTTTATCCTTCTTTGGCCAAGCGGTTTGGGGCTGAAGAGGCGATCCTGCTCTCCATTTATCATCTCTATGCTCAGTCCCATGGCAATATAACCGGTGAGGGGGCGTCTTATTTTCTTTGTCGTCGAGCCGAATGGCTGCAACTGGCGGAGTTTTGGGATGAGTCCGAACTTAGCCGAATCACCGCCAGCCTGGTTGAACAGGGGGTGATTGAAACCCTTTTTAACGCCAATGGTAGTGTACAGGTTAGCTTTAGCCTGCATGTGCCAGCCGAGCTCGGCAAGAAAGCCGCACTTCGTCCTGCAAAGGCTGCGCCTGCTGCGCGCGGCTCGGCAAGGGCTGCAGTAGAAAAGCGTTTATCCCGTTTGGCTAATCGTCCGCGTACTCCGGCCACCGGCGTGCCGAGGGTTGTGCCTGTGTCACGTTTTTCTCCGGCTGGCACGCCTTCTGCGTCGTTGCCTGTCTCTAAGGTGCAGGTGAGCGAAGAGGTGGTGTCTGCCCCCGGCTCTCGTGATCGTTGTGTTGCGACAACGCTGAGTCAGCGAGGACCCGCCCCCAGCTTTGGAGGCAGCACCGGTTGGGCGCGTAAGCCCGATGACCTGCAAAAACTTTTTGCCGAGCAAGAGACTCAGCGCCGCCTGTTGCATGAGATCAGTCCCGACTGGCGCCCGAATTCAACGACCTGCCAGATGCTGGCAAAACAGGGGATCCCGGAAGCGTTTTTTAATGACAAAGTCGACGAGTTTGTCGCCTATTGGTTAGAGCAGAATCGTAAGGAAGCGTCGTGGGACCCGTTATTTCTCAAGCGGGTCAAACGCGAGTGGGTGAAACAGCAAACACAAAATGGGCGTGAAGCCCGAAACGCGCAGTCGTCGGTTGAGGTGCAGGGTGAAAGACATTCGTCAGATAATCGAGCAGAAACACGTCAGCGGATCACCGACGCGGTCATGGACATCCACAACACCGACTGGTGATGCGGGCCCATCTCAACAGAAGGATCCTATTTCGCTGGAAACCAAAGCTCTGGTCAATATGATCTTTGCCCGGTTTATGACAATTTATGGTCATAAATTCAAGAGTGTTTTTCAGAGTGAAGATGAGATCCGTATCGCGAAACGGGAGTGGGCGCTGAGTTTGCGTGCGTTTAGCGAGCAGGAGTTGGTGCGGGCGGTTGATCGGTGTAAGGAAGAGTTCGTGTGGATGCCGACAATTGCGGAGTTCCTGAAACTGCTGCGACTCGATTTCGAAGCCTTTGGCTTACCTGCAACGTTGACGGCATACGAAGAGGCCTGCCGTTTTGCCGATCATCCCCGTGAGCATCACTGGCGTCATCCGGCCGTCTATTTTGCCGGGCGTGAAACGCAGTGGTTTCGCTTGCGATCCGAGGAAAAGCGCCAGGTCTTTGGTGATTTTGAGCATAATTATGCTGAATTATGCCGGCGGGTTGTGCAGGGGGAAGACCTGGCAATCCCCCTTCCCAAGGGGTTGCCTGACCGGAGCGATAATACAAGGGTTGATTTTGTGCGTGAGTGGGGCGAGAAAAATGGCGTGCCTCCCGAACAGGCGGCTACGCTGCTTTACTATCTGAGTAAACCGAAAGGGGCTGTGCGTTCACAGTTACGCAGCGTCGCCCAAGAGCGTGCCCGTAAATGGGGGCTAGAGGTTTTGCTGCCCGAGGAGGCGGCCCCAGCGCCAAATTCAGCACGATAA
>JBFGYY010000005.1:0-19691 GCA_041587095.1 Motiliproteus sp.
ACGTATTCACCAAAGGGTACCAGTCGTTGCTTGTGATAAATCCCCCGGGCCTCACCAAGCGCGGTTAAGGAATTGTAATAGCGGGCGGGCCTGGATTCGGTCCGAAACGCAACGCCGGAGATAAGGGCGGTTTCATTGGTTTTCAGCTGCTCGATAAAAGGTGACAGTATCGGCAGGGCTCTGTCGTACAGGTCAGGTATGGCGGTCTCTGGCCAGACGATCAGCGCTTTATTGAGGTGAGGTTGGGTCAGCTCATAGTAATGGCTGAGGATCTGAGCGCGCTTGCGTGGGTCCCATTTATCTGCCTGGGGGATATTACCTTGCACCAGCGCGACTGAAAGCTCGCCGGTTTTGGCGGGCTGAACCCAGTTGATTTGCTGGAGTGCGAAGCCGGTGAGCCATATAGCCGGAATCAGCAACAGCAGGGCCGGTTTGATCTGACGAAGCAGCACCAGTGCGGCAAGCGCGGCGCACAGGGACACAAGCAGGCTTAGACTGAACACGCCACCAATAGGTGCCCAGCCAGCCAGCCAGGTATCCAGTGGTGCATAGCCGATCAATAGCCAGGGGAATCCCGTCAGGAACCAGCTGCGGAACCATTCCGCAATGACCCATAGCGCCGGGAATCCCAGTAGTTGGCTCCAGGTATTGCGTGGGATCAGGCGCTGGTAGAGGAAGCCGTGAAGGGCGAACAGCAGGCCAAGCGAGATGGCGAACAGCGCCGTCAAGCTACCAGCCAGCAGCGGCGGTGCGCTACCATGCTCATGGATGCTGACATAGACCCAGGATACACCGGTTCCAAAGAAGCCGATCCCGTAGAGCCAGCCGCGTAAGGTGGCTTCGCGACTGCTGTGTGTTTGCATGAACAGCAGAAAAAGCATGCTCGATACAAGGGTCAGCGGCCAGAGGCCCAGCGGTGCGAATCCCAGCGGCGCCAGTCCACCGGCCAACAAGGGCGCCAGCCGGTTCAACGCCAGCGCTTGTAGTGGAGGTCTGTGCATTACTCGGTTTCGGGTTTGCTGGTCTGGCTCACCTGTATCAGGCGTATACGGCGATTATCGGCATTGAGAATATGGAACAAGAACCCCTCGACCTCAATCGATTCGTCGCGTTTGGGCAGGCGTTCGAAGCTGTGGGTGACAATACCGCCAATGGTATCGAACTCATCTTCGCTGAAAGCGCAGCGGAAATATTCATTGAACTCATCTATGGGGGTCAGTGCTTTAACGATGACGCGTTCACTATCGAGGCGGCGGATGTTGATATCGTCCTCGTCGTCGGCGTCAAATTCATCTTCGATCTCGCCAACGATCTGCTCCAGTACATCCTCGATAGTAACGAGACCCGCGACGCCGCCGTACTCATCGACCACGATGGCCATGTGATTAAAGGTGTCACGAAAGTCTTTTAACAGAATATTCAGCCGCTTGCTTTCGGGTACGAATGTGGCGGGCCGCAAGTGGCTTTGAATATCGAAACTGTCCAGATTATCGCTTAGCAGGCAGGGCAGCAGGTCTTTGGCCAGGAGTATGCCCAGGATCTCGTCGGGCTTTTCGCCCATAACCGGAAAGCGTGAGTGTGCGCTTTCGATCATTTCAGGGATGATCTCCCGCAGCGACTGCTGACTGGAAACGGTGATCATCTGAGGCCGGGGAATCATGATGTCCTTCGCCTGCAGATCAGCAACCTGCAGGGCTCCTTCAATGATGGCTAGAGCTTCACTGTCAAGAAGTTTGCTTTTTTCTGCGTTACGCAGCAGTTCCAGAAGTTCCTCGCGATCCTTGGGTTCGTCTGAAAAAGCCTGAGCCAGTTTTCCCAGCCAGGATTTGCTGTTCTGGCCGTTGCTCGTTCGTTCTTCACTCATGGTGCATCGTTTCCTTGGAAGCGCTTTTTTGCGGTCGATTCGTAGTTTGGCAAACCGGTGCGTCGTTTGACGTGTTTTACATCGTTTATACAGGGCGAAGCGGTCATCGGCTCAGTTGTCTTCCCGGTAAGGGTCGCCGATGCCGATTTGTGCCAGGAGAAGTGTTTCCAGAGTCTCCATCTCGTGCGCCTCGTCATCCTGAATATGGTCGTACCCCAGCAGGTGCAGCATGCCGTGAATAACCAGGTGTGCCCAATGATCAAGCGGTTTTTTGTGCTGTAACTCGGCTTCTTCGGCCACGATCTGAACGCAGATGACCAGGTCGCCAAGCAGGTCTATCTCAACACCTTCGGGTACTTCGAAGGGAAAAGAGAGCACATTGGTGGGCTTGTCTTTGTTACGGTAGGTCCTATTTAGCGTTTGACTCTCTTCCTTGTCAACTAGGCGAATGGTGATTTCGCCACCGTCAAAGCGATCCTTGGCAGCCAGAGACGCCCATTGGGTCAGCTGCTCAAGACTGGGGAGGGCGGATGCCGCGGTGGCTAATTGAAGATCAACGAGAACGCTCACGAGTGGCTGTCTCCTGTTTTCTTCGCAGGTTGTGAAGGGCGAGTTTCTGCGGAACGTGACGACGAAGCAAGGTTGGCGTCATGGTGCTCGTAGGCTTCAACGATCCGCTGTACAAGGGGGTGCCGAACCACATCCTTGGACGTAAAGTGGGTGAACCCGATCCCTTCTACGCCATCAAGAACGTGCATGGCATGGCGCAGGCCCGATTGCGTGCCTTTCGGAAGGTCGACCTGGGTGATGTCCCCGGTGATCACTGCTGCAGAACCGTAGCCGATACGGGTCAAAAACATCTTCATCTGTTCTTTGGTGGTGTTTTGGCTTTCATCCAGAATGACAAAGGCGTTGTTAAGTGTGCGTCCGCGCATGTAGGCCAGCGGGGCGATCTCTATGATGCTGCGCTCAATGAGGCGCGATACACGATCAAATCCCAGCATTTCGTACAGGGCATCATAGAGCGGGCGCAGATAAGGGTCGATTTTTTGGCTCAGATCGCCGGGTAAAAAGCCCAGCTTCTCACCGGCTTCCACAGCAGGGCGAACCAGCAGAATGCGTTGGATCTCTTCCTTCTCAAGCGCTTCCACCGCACAGGCCACGGCCAGATAGGTTTTGCCTGTGCCCGCAGGGCCGATGCCAAAATTGATATCCTGCTGATGGATATTGCGCAGATAGATCTGCTGATTAGCCCCCCGGGATTTGACCAGCAGCTTACGGGTACGAATGGTACTAAACGGTGTAGCCGGTGGTTGGGGGGTAAGATGACTCTCAAGCTCGGGGTCAGCTGCAGCGGTCGATTCCGGGTTGGCTGCCGGGGGCTTCGGTGGGGTGTTTTCCATATGCTGATTATCCCGGTTGTTGTGGATTGTACTTTGCAGGGAAGCGCGGGTTTGATCAAGGCTGGAGGGCTGCAGTGACAGATGAACCAGCTCTGGTGTCAGTTGGGTTCCGCTGCTGGCGTCAAGGTAGAGCTTGCGCAGAATATCGGCTGCGATATGGGCGGTGTTTATCTCGCCTTTGAGCATGAACTGATTGCCGCGATTTTGAATGCGAATACCCAGGCGTTTTTCTATCAGTCGCAGGTGCCCGTCAAGCTGTCCGCACAGGTTGGCCAGATTGGCTGTGTTGTC
This sequence comes from Motiliproteus sp., assembly GCA_041587095.1. Lineage (GTDB taxonomy): Bacteria > Pseudomonadota > Gammaproteobacteria > Pseudomonadales > Balneatricaceae > Motiliproteus. The sequence goes on from JBFGYY010000005.1 coordinate 3,559, forward strand.
TGGCTCCAGATTCAGGCGGACGGTTGTCTCGTTTTTCAATCAGTTACCCATTGTCTATGAATATTATTGGTCGTTCAGACCCGTTCAGTTAAGGCTGGCTGTGGTTGCTACCCGAAGGCTACCCGCGCCTGTTAATAAATGTGCCGACACGGTGTGGTGTCGGCACGGGGCTGTCGCTGTGCTTCTGATGATCGCTTTATGTCATTAGTATTGGCGATATTCAGCCCGGTGATCAAGTCAGTCTGAGATCAGTTCGCCCTGCAGGCTGTTCGGGTAAGCGATGGCGATCCGGACGTCGACAAACTGGCCGATCAGGTCGGGGTTGCTGCTGGCGAAATTCACCACGCGATTGTTTTCGGTACGTCCCTGGAGTTTGCCCGGATCTTTTTTCGAGAACCCGCTGACTAATATGCGCTGAGTTGTGTCAACCATGGCTTCGCTGATGCGAAACGCTTGCTGGCTGATTCGGCCTTGCAGAATCGCTAAACGCTGCTTTTTGGTTTCTTCGCTGGTGGAATCCGGGAGGTCTGCCGCCGGGGTGCCGGGGCGCTTGCTATAGACAAAGCTGAAGGAGTGGTCGAAGCCGATCTCATGAATCAGGTCCATGGTCTTCTGGAAATCCGCTTCGCTCTCGCCCGGGAAACCTATGATGAAATCGGAGGAGATGCTGATATCCGGGCGAGCCTTGCGTAAGCGTCGGATGATCGATTTGTATTCCAGCGCCGTGTGGCCGCGCTTCATGGCCGCGAGTATATGGTCCGAACCGCTTTGCACCGGCAGGTGCAAGTGGCTTACCAGCTCGGGGATGTCGGCAAACATCTGAATCAGGCGGTCATTGAACTCCATCGGGTGCGAAGTGGTAAAGCGGATTCGTTCGATGCCGTCGACCTCGGCAATCAGGGCGATCAGCTCTGCCAGATCGGACAGGCCGTCGTCGCCATCGTCGCCCCGAAACGCATTGACGTTTTGGCCCAGCAGGTGAATCTCCCGTACCCCTTGCTCTGCCAGTTGGTAGACTTCGGTCAGGATGTCATTGATCGGGCGGCTCACTTCTTCGCCTCGAGTGTATGGCACGACGCAGAACGTGCAGTATTTGCTGCAACCTTCCATGACCGACACATAGGCTTCTGCACCCTCAACGCGGGGCGCGGGCAGCGTGTCGAACTTTTCAATCTCCGGGAAGCTGACATCAATCTGTGCCCCCTTGCCCTGGTGGGTCAGGTCGATCATTTCCGGCAAGCGATGCAGGGTTTGTGGTCCGAAAATCATGTCCACGAAAGGAGCTCGCTGGCGAATCGCATCCCCTTCCTGGCTGGCAACGCAGCCCCCGACACCAATTTTGACATCAGGTCGGCTCGATTTTATTTTTTTCCAGCGGCCCAGCTGGTGAAATACCTTCTCCTGGGCTTTTTCGCGGATAGAGCAGGTATTGAGGAGCAGAATGTCTGCCTCGTCCTGATTATCGGTGAGTTCCATCTCATGGCTTTCACCCAGTAGGTCGGCTATCCGTGATGAGTCGTATTCATTCATCTGACATCCGTGGGTTTTGATATACAGCTTCTTGGCCATGCAACAGCACCTGTCTTGTAAAACGCACTGCCGTAAACAGCGCTCAATAAAATGGAGAAGGTAAACGGCGTATTATATCGCAGGGACGGCGCACCAGCCTAGCGTGTTGTTGAAATACGGCCGGTTCGGGGTCGCAGTTGCTGGCTCAGGATGCTGTGCGGGTAGCGGCAGGCGGGCATTTTCGTAAAAGTCTGCGAATATCGTGGGCTGTCGCCGGTATTTAGCCGGCTTGTCTCTTGTATGGTCGCTGGTCAGATGGATAATGGGGAGGGTTGTTGCTGCGAGTCTCATCGCTCTCGGTATTGATTTTGCTGGTTTACTACAGACAGGGTGTCGTATGAGTGCTAAAGATCGTTTCCTCTTCTATTCGGATTTCAATTGCCCGTTCTGCTTTGCATTGAATGAACGAATACTCGTTATGGGGGATTCAGCCAAGGTCGCCTGGCGTGGTATCGAGCATATGCCGGCAGCATCGAGTCAGAAGTCGACACTGGTTGACCAGACTCAATTGATTAACGAAGTCGCCGTTGTGAGAAAACGTGCGCCGGAGATCACGCTTGTCACACCGCCTTTTCGTCCCTCTACGCGCTTCGCAAACCAGCTGCTCTTTGCGCTAAGTGATTGTGAATCCCACGCATTGTCGCATCTGCGTACATTGATCTACCGCGCGTATTGGCAGCTGGGCCGTGATATTTCGGATATCGCCGTGTTGCAGGAGCTTTGTCAGGATGCCGGGCTGAGCTATCCGGCGCAGATCGATGCCGGTGCCGCCAGCGACGCGCTGGACGTCTGGCAGGGTCAGTGGGCCGGGGAACGGTTTCATAGTCGTTTGCCGGCGATGGTGGCTGAAAAAACCGACAAGGCGCTGCTGGGCTTTCCCACCTTTGATCTTCTATCCAGCTTTTTCGCCGGTAGCGATATGCCCGATGTGCCGGAAAGTCTGGCCTCATGTGAAATGAAACCCAAGCAGTCTGTGTTGCTGGTAGGAGACGGGGTTGAAGCGCGTTGTGATGTCACCGAATTAAAAGCTGCTTATCAAGTAGACTACGTGAAGAGCGACAGCGCGGCGCAGCAGTGGCTGAGTGAGCAGAGCTGCATTCCTGACCTGATTCTGATCGATACGCATATACTTGCCGAACGGGCGTTCAAACTGTGCAGCCAGCTTCGTAGTAATCGTGTTTACCGGACCACGGCCGTTATTATGCTCCTGGATGCGCCGGATGCCGAAAGAGAGCTCGCGGCTTTTGATGCCGGAGCGACCGATGTCATGTTCGACCTTTCCAATCCGAAAGTCTGTCAGGCGCGTCTGGATATGCATCTGCGTATGAAACGCAGTAGCTCGCTCCTGTCGACACTGGCTCGGGTTGATTACCTGACCGAGCTGCCGAACCGACGCGAATATGATCGTAAGCTGGAAGATGAGTGGCTGCTCGGGCGCCGCGCCGCGACTGAATTGTCTGTGGTGCTGATCGACATTGATCATTTTAAAAACTATAACGATAACTACGGTCATTCCATGGGCGATGATTGTCTGAGACAGGTCGCCAGGGCGATGGTGCAGTGTCTGCACCGGCCGGGTGATATGCTGGCCCGCTATGGCGGGGAAGAATTTGTCGCGGTTTTGCCCGGCACGCCGCTCAAGGGCGCTGTTTTGGTCGCGCAGGCTATGGTTGATGCCGTTCGAAATCAAGCGATCCCGCATGCCTTTTCCTCGGCAGCCGAGGTGGTCACGATCAGTGCCGGTGTCTCTACCCAGATACCCGATACCCAGTCGATCCCCCTGCAGCTGGGTCAGCGCGCAGATAAGGCGTTGTATGAAGCGAAAGACAACGGGCGTAACCGGGTAAAGAGCCACGTTTAGCGTGACCCGGGCCGGGTCGAAAGCGTTATGCTGATTTTCGTGTTTAGGTTTTGTTGTAAGGAGTACCGCTATGCCTAGCTTGAATCGACTCAGAAGAATCGTCCAGGAGGTCAGTTCTGCGGCGTCCCTGGACGACAGTCTGCGGATCATCACCGAGCAGGTAAAAACTGTCATGGAGGTCGACGTATCCAGTATTTATCTGATGGATCCGGAGACGCAGGCGTTGGTACTTATGTTCACCCAGGGGCTGGACCCGGCGGCCGTGGGCCAGGTGCGTTTGCAGCTAGGGGACGGGCTGGTTGGTCTGGTGGGCGAACGGCAGCAGTTGTTAAATATCCAGGCCGCGCCGACCCATCCCAATTATCGTTATTTTCCGGAAACCCACGAAGAGAAGTTCAACTCCTTCCTGGGGGTGCCGATCGTCCATTATCGTGAATTGCTCGGTGTTCTGGTGGTGCAGCAGGCGGAGGCTCGGCTGTTTGACAGTCAGGATGAGGCCTTCATGGTCACGATAGCCGCGCAGTTAGCGGGATCGCTCAGTCATGCTATCAACAGCGGCAAGGTCTCTTCTTTTATTCACAACCGTAATCGAACCAACAGTTTCGTTAATGGCATCAGCGGTTCAGACGGTATTGGCATCGGCCAGGTTGTTGTTCCCGCCGGGACGCTGTCATTTAAGAGTATTCCGGAGCAGGCGTTTCTTGGTGTCGAGCAAGAGCTGGATCTTTTCGCCAAAGCCCTGGTCTTTGTCACCGATGAGCTGGCAGATGGTCGGGATCAGATGGCCGATACCCCCGGTGACGTGCAGGCGATTTTTGATGCCTATCGAATGATACTCGAGGCGCCCGATCTGCAGGATGGCGTTCGCAAGGGTATTCGTGAAGGTCAGCGGGCCGCGCTGGCGTTGCGCGATGTTATCGAGCAGCACGCCGCTATCTTCGAAGCCATGGAAGATGCCTATTTTCAGGCGCGGGGTGAGGATATCCGGAATATCGGCCTGCGGATGTTGCGCTATCTGGTTGAGCCTGAGGCGCCGGAGACGCAATACCCTTTGCACAGTATTTTGGTGGGGGAGGTCGTCAGTGTTTCGGATATCGCCCAGGTTCCGCCCGAACGGTTAGCGGGCATTGTTTGCCAGCAAGGCTCTGCGCTCTCGCATACGGCGATTCTGGCCAGTGCGCTGGGGGTACCGGCAGTGATGGGGGTGGGAGAGTTGCCCTTACGGATGCTGGCTGGGCAAAAGGCGATCATCGACGGGCACCAGGGGCGGGTGCATTTTAACCCATCCTCGGCGCTGGTTTCTGAATTCAGCCGTTTGGCGCGTGAAGAAAGTGATTTTGACCGCTCACTGGACTGCTTAAAAGAGGAACCCGCAGAAACTCTGGATGGCTATCGGGTCGACTTGTATGTCAATACCGGGCTGTTATCCGATATTACACCGGGGCTTGATCGGGGCGCTGAGGGTGTCGGGCTGTACCGGACTGAAATTCCTTTTATGGTGCATGAGACCTTTCCTTCGGAAGAGGAGCAGTACCAGATTTATCGCAAGGTATTAAGCGCGTTTCATCCGCTGCCGGTTACCATGCGCACGCTGGATATCGGCGGCGATAAGCCGCTGCCTTATCTGCCGGTTCACGAGGATAATCCCTACCTTGGCTGGCGGGGTATTCGCTTTACCCTGGATCATCCGGAGATCTTTCTTGGCCAGTTGCGTGCCATGCTGCGTGCCAGTGTCGGATTAAACAACCTTAAAATCCTGTTGCCGATGGTCAGCCGGGTGGATGAGGTTGATGGGTTCTTGCGTCTTCTGGAGCGCGCCATGCGCGGGTTGCAGGAAGAGGGTTTCATGATTCAGAAGCCCAAGGTCGGAACCATGATAGAGGTGCCGGCGAGTATGTTTATGCTCGATTTTTTGGCCTGGCGACTGGATTTTGTCTCTATCGGTACCAATGATCTGACGCAGTATCTGCTGGCCGTCGATCGGAATAACGAGCAGGTGGCGCGTTTGTTCAGCCGGCTTCATCCGGCGGTTATCAGGGCGCTGCATTACATTACGGAGCAGTGTCGTAAGCATGGCCTGTCGGTGTGTCTGTGTGGTGAGCTGGCTGCCGACCCTGCCGCTGTGCTGTTGCTGCTCGGAATGGGGGTGGACTCACTGAGTATGAATGCCCGGGGTTTGCCGCGTATCAAGCATGTATTGCGTTCTGTGACCAAAGCGCAGGCGGAAGGGCTGGTCGCGAACGCGCTGCGAATGCAGAGTGAGGATGAGGTGCGTAAGATGCTAAATCGCGCGCTGGAGGGGTCTGGCCTAAAAGCGCTGGTTCGGCAATGAGTTGGCTGTCGCTGCGCTCAAAGTCCTAGTCGCTAGCGCGCTACCGTTGTATTTGAAACCGGTCGACCCTGCTGGGTCGGCCGGTTTTTTTTGTGCTAGTGGTTGGCTTGGTTCCCGGTGGTGCTTTCCAATTCGGCTGTCTTGAGGGTTTTTCTTTCCGCTATTGGCGTTTCAGGCGCGGCTGTTGCACCGGGTTGTATCTGCGTATTTTGAGCCAGTAAGCTGCTGCTCCCGATCATCGTCTGGGCGGCGGGTGTATAGGGGGTGATTTTGATCAGGACGCCAAACATTGGATGGTCCAGGTAGTGCAGTTCATTGCTGCGCATTCGGCGCTTCTGTTGCAGGTTTACTGTTAACCAATCGGGAGGGTGTATCTCGGGTGCCGGGGACTGCAGGGATGGAGGAACGCTTGCCAAAGCGTCCAGTACGGCCTGGGGGGCTCGGTTAGCGGGCTTCCAGCCCGCTGGTGTTGGTATGGTCAGGTAAAGATCGGTATTGATATGCAGGAAGCGAGCCCGGGTAAGTAATATGCTTCCATCCAGTTCATAGCGTTCGTCGGGGAATATCGTTTCATCCAATAAGTCGCCCCCATGCAGGCGAATTGATGGCTGTTGAGCGTCGGCTGGCAGGTGCTGGAGCCAGCGCTGGTGCGTTAGCAGCCGGTAACCGCGTGCCCGGCTGAGCCGGCTTAGGTTGTTGAGGCTGCTCGGCAGATCCGGACGAATAATAAAGGGGGTCGGAAGGTCGGAGGAGGCCGGGGGGCTGTTTTGGGCCTCGGTGGTAGCCTGTGGCTCAGTCGGATTGGCGTTCGTTTGGGCGCTCAGCTGGGGCTGGTTCGAGGTGCCTAACAGGAGGGCGCCCTCGGGTAGTTTTATCTTCAGAGACAGGTCCCAGAATTGTGCATCGATGTCGGCTGGCTCGTGGGCAAAAGCTGCAATTTCAACCTGGTACCAGTCCGCTAGCGGTTTGACGACTTCTTGTGACCAGGAGAAGCTGCTTAGTAGCATGACGCAGAGGGCTGCTGGCGCTCTGAGTAAAATCATTTTGATGCGTCCTTGGGTTGCAGTTGGCTTATAAGCTGCTCCAGAGCCTGAAAGCGTTGCTCGCTCGTTGCCATGGCGAGTTTGAATTTAAGCTGGTTGCTCCCCTCAAGTCCATACTTATGTGACTGGGTTTGCACCAGTGTCACGATGGTGAGCGGGTTGACCGATGTATCGGCGGTAAATTCGAGGCGCCCGCTGTCGGCGCCGGCGTCGATTTTTGCAATGCCGATTTTTTGGGCTTTAAGTTTCAGCGCGGTGGTGCGGAACAGGTTCTTGACCGGTTCGGGCAATAAGCCGAAGCGATCGATCATTTCGACCTGGAGTTCGCGCAACTCCGTATCGTTCTTGGCGCCCGAGATGCGTTTGTACAAGATCAGGCGGTTGTGAACGTCGGGCAGGTAGTCCTCGGGTATCAGGGCCGGCAGGCGCAGGTTGATCTCTGCACCGTGGTGCAGCGGTTTGTCTATTTCCGGTACCTTGCCTTGTTTGATCGACTGAATCGCTTCGTCCAGGAGTTCCATATACAGGGTGTAGCCGATGGCCTGCATCTGACCGCTTTGCTCCTCTCCCAGAAGCTCGCCCGCGCCGCGAATTTCGAGGTCGTGCGTGGCCAGAGTAAAGCCGGCGCCCAGTGTATCCGCCGCTTCGATGGCGGCCAGGCGCTTGCTGGCGTCGGCAGAGATGTTGCGCTGGTTGGGCGTCAGCATATACGCGTAGGCCTGATGGTGGGAACGCCCGACCCGTCCGCGTAACTGATGCAGCTGCGCCAGGCCGAATTTATCGGCCCGGTCGATAATGATGGTGTTGGCGTTCGGAATATCGATGCCGGTCTCGATGATTGTCGAGCAGACCATGACGTTGAAGCGCTTATGATAAAAGTCGGACATGACCTGTTCCAGGTCCCGCTCACGCATCTGGCCGTGGGCAACGGTAATTCGCGCTTCAGGGACCAGTTCGTGCAGCGTATCTGCTGTCTGGTGGATCGTCTTGACTTCGTTATGCAGGTAATAGACCTGTCCGCCGCGCAGCAGCTCGCGCAGGATCGCTTCCTTGATCAGATTGTCATCGCTCTCACGGACAAAGGTTTTTACCGAAAGCCGGCGTGCCGGTGGTGTCGCAATAATGGATAAATCGCGCATGCCGGACATGGCCATGTTCAGCGTGCGGGGAATCGGGGTTGCCGTCAGTGTCAGTATATCGACGTTGGCTCGCAGCGATTTGAGTCGCTCTTTTTGCTGGACGCCGAAACGGTGTTCTTCGTCAATAATCAGCAAGCCTAATTGTTTAAAGTTAAGGTCTTTTGACAGCAATTTGTGGGTACCGATAACAATATCGGCTTTACCTTCGCTCAGGTGCTGCATTGTCTGGCTTTGCTCTTTGCTGGTACGAAAGCGTGACAGCAGTTCGATCTTGACCGGCCAGTCGGCGAAACGGTCAGAAAAAGTTTGAAAGTGCTGCTGTGCCAGAAGCGTGGTTGGAGCCAGTATCGCGACCTGCTTGCTGCTTTGTACGGCAATAAAAGCGGCGCGCAGGGCGACCTCGGTCTTGCCGAAGCCAACGTCGCCGCAGACCAGGCGATCCATGGGCGTACTGGCGGTCATGTCGCGTATGACCGCGTCGATCGAATTCTGCTGGTCGGCGGTTTCTTCAAAAGGAAAGCCGTCGGCGAAAGCCCGGTATTGTTGATCCGGTTTATCGAAGCGAAAGCCTTTGCGGGCCGCGCGGCGTGCGTAGATATCCAGCAGTTCAGCGGCGGTATCGCGAATCTTTTCCGCGGCTTTGCGCTTTGCTTTAGACCAGAGGTCGGTACCCAGGCGGTGGATGGGGGCGAGTGCGTCACTGCTGCCTGAATAGCGGGAAATCAGGTGGAGGGAGGCGACAGGTACGTAGAGTTTCGCCTCATCAGCGTAGACCAGAGTTAAAAACTCATGGGCCTGTCCGTCTATTTCCAGTGTTTGCAGGCCTTTATAGCGCCCGACACCATGCTGGTCGTGTACCACCGCTGAGTCGATCTGCATTTCTGCCAGATTACGGAAAATCAGGTCGCTGTTGGTTTCGGCTTTTTGCCGGCGCCGGCGTTGTAATACCCGCTGGCCGAACAGTTGGGTTTCGGTAATGATGACGAGTTCGGCGCTGGGTAGATCCAGTCCCAATTCGAGCGGTGCGGTGACGATGCCCAGGCTGTCCGGGTTTTCGCGAAAGTGTGTCAGGCTTTGCTGCACGACGGGTTTGATGTCAGCGCCCAGTAGCAGTTCCAGCAAGGCTTCCCGGCGCCCCGGTGATTCCGCACAAAACAGAATTTTTCCGTTATGTTCGCTTATTAGTTTCAGGATCGCTTGCAGCGGTACTTTGGCTTTGGCGTCAACGGGTAAGTCTTGAGGAGCTTCGGTGCCGAGATTGTGTTTGCCGGGCGCGGTCTGTATCGGCGCTTTGTGCAGCTGGATGCGCGGGAGTTGCTTGAACTGGCCGAAGAGCGCATCGATAGGGTGGAATACCCGGTGCGGGGGTAGAATCGGGCGTTCGATATCGTAGCGGCGGCTCTCGTAGCGCTGATCAATCTCATGCCAGAATTCACGCAGCGCCGGTTCCGGGTTTTCGTCGGTAACGAGTAATGTGCTCGCAGGGAGGTAGTCGAGCAGGCTGCAGGTGTGTTCGAAAAACAGCGGGAGATAGTATTCGATGCCGGCAGGGGCAAGGCCGTCGCTGACATCGAGGTAAACGGGGCACTTGCGCGGGTCCAGGTCAAAGGCATCGCGCCATTGTTGCCTGAAACGGGCAATGGCGGCGGCGTTGAGCGGAAACTCTTTGGCCGGCAGCAGTTGGATATTATCGATCTGCTCAACCGAAAGCTGGCTGTCGGGGTCGAAGGTGCGCAGCGTATCGATCTCGTCATCGAAAAGATCGATGCGATAAGGCGTTGGGCTGCCCATGGGAAAGATATCAAGGATCGCGCCACGGACGGCAAATTCACCGTGTTCATAGACGGTGTTGACCGGCTGGTAGCCGGCATCGATCAATCGGTGGCGGGTGGCTTCGACATCGAGTTGCTGGCCTTTCTCCAGTATCAGTGATTGTGCGCTCAGATATTGCTTGGGTGGAAGACGGTGTACCAGCGTGGCGGCGGGCACAATCAATATGCCCTGTGTCAGTGTTTGCAGGCGATAGAGGCTGTGGATGCGCTGGGAGGTGATGTCCTGGTGTGGCGAAAAGTTATCGTAAGGGAGGGTTTCCCAGTCCGGAAAGCTGAGTAGTTCGAGGTTGCTGTCATAAAACGCTATTTCGCTTTCCAGTTCAGCTGCATTGTCGGGCGAGGCTGCAATTACCAGCGTGACACCGGCATGCGCCGCTGCGGCCTGAGCAATGAGTGCCCCGCGTGCGCTGCCCTGCAGTTGGCCGAGCGTCAATGTTTTTCCTGCCGCCGGAACAGGTGGAAGCGAAAATAACGGTGTACCCATGGTGTCGTTGTCCGTTGTGCAAGTATCAGTTGGTTCGTGCATCAAATGAGCTGAAGCGATGCTGTGGCGCAAGCGCGGATGTGGTTGCTGGTGCGCCTGTAAAGCAGCGATATTGTAACCGTTGAAACGCTGAAGGCAATCCGGCTGCGCTTTCCGGTTGGGATGACGGGGTGCAAATGCCCCGGAAGATCGAGTGGTCCTAAAGTCTAGAAGTTTGGGTTTGCCCCGTTAGGGTTAAACCCGCATAATACCGCCTCTAAATTCACTCTATGACGACATTGGAGCTTACCCCGTGAGTCAAGAACAAGTCTTTGAAGATTGGAAAGAACGCGAGGCTGTTGCCGAATCCATGATCCCGCTGATCGGGCGTTTGTACCGGGATCGCGAGGTCGAGACTTCCGTCTTTGGCAAGATCGTAGTCAAACGGTCCGTCATCAATATCCTGAAGGCGCATCGCTATGTGCGTCAGGTTGAAGGCGAAGAGCTCTCTGTAAACGATACGTATCCTGTCTTGCAGATTATGGACAAGATGGATCTGGGCCGCGCCCACATCGATATCGGCAAGATGGCAGTCAAGTTCAAGCGCGAAGGTGCCGGGCGAACGCTCGAAGCTTTCCTGAACGAAGAGCTGGCAGGTGCTACGCGTAACGGTGATGACGTTAATCCGACCGATGTTGTGTTGTACGGTTTTGGCCGTATCGGACGTCTGTTGGCGCGTTTGCTGATCGAAAAAACCGGTGGTGGTCATTCTCTGCGCCTGCGTGCCATCGTTGTGCGTGGTCATGGTGGTGATCTTGAAAAGCGTGCCAGCTTGCTGCGTCGCGATTCGGTACACGGGTCATTCCAGGGCACCATCACCGTTGATGAAGAGCAAAATGCGCTTATCGCCAACGGTAACGTCATCAAGGTTATCTATGCGGATGCGCCGGATACCATCGATTACACCTCCTACGGCATCAGTAACGCTGTCGTCATTGATAACACCGGCAAGTGGCGTGACCACGACGGCCTGGCTCTGCATCTGCGTGCCACGGGCGTTTCCCGCGTGTTGTTAACGGCTCCGGGTAAGGGCGTTAAAAACATCGTTATGGGGGTTAACCACGGCGACGTGGCGACTGATGATGTGATTCTTTCTGCAGCTTCCTGTACCACCAATGCGATCACGCCGATTCTGAAAGCGGTGAATGATAAGTTTGGTGTGATCAAGGGGCACGTTGAAACCGTGCATGCGTACACCAACGATCAGAACCTGATCGACAACTATCACAAAGGTGATCGTCGTGGTCGTGCGGCAGGTTTGAACATGGTTATCACTGAAACGGGTGCTGCCAAGGCGGTATCCAAGGCATTACCGGAAATGGAAGGTCGGTTGACGGGTAGTTCTATCCGCGTGCCTACACCCAACGTTTCTATGGCCATCCTGAACCTGAATCTGGAGAAGGAAACCAGCGTCAATGAGTTGAATGATTATCTGCGCGAAACGGCACTGCACTCTGTGCTGCAAAAGCAGATCGATTACAGCAACTCACCTGAAGCTGTTTCAAGTGATTTTGTTGGTTCGCGTAAGGCGGGTGTCGTTGATGGTCTGGCCACTATCGTAAATGGCGACTCCTGCGTGCTGTACGTGTGGTACGACAACGAGTTTGGCTATAGCTGCCAGGTCGTTCGGCTGCTGCAATTAATGACCAAGTCTGCTCTGCCGGTATTCCCGATCAAGAGTAAGTAGTTGGTTTGTCAAACCGAAAAGGCCGCTCTAAAGCGGCCTTTTTTGTGATTTTTATCACCGTTAATCGCTTGATTGTCGGTGATAAACATTGGCGATAGCCTTTTAGTCGAGTGGAAAAGTCTACGTCAGATCAGTATAATCGTGCGGTTTTTTGGTGGGGTCTTTGGTGATATTTGTCAAGTGTAGTGTGTGTCATTACGTCGGGCATCTGAAGGCTCTGAAGTTATAGTTCAAATTTTTGGGTGAGGCGTATGATCAAGATCAACAAAGGTCTGGATCTACCGATAGCTGGCGCTCCACGTCAGGCCATTGTAGATGGTCCGGCAGTGAGCACGGTTGCTGTACTCGGGACGGATTACATCGGCATGAAGCCGACGATGTCCGCCCGCGTCGGTGATCGGGTCCAGTTAGGTCAGGTGATCTTTACCGATAAGAAAACACCCGGGGTTAAATTCACAGCACCAGCAGCTGGTGTCGTAAAAGAAATTAACCGCGGTGAGAAACGTGCTCTGCAGTCAGTCGTCATTGAAATCGATGGCGATGATGCGGTGGAGTTTGCAAAATATGAAGCCGCTAAGCTTGGTCAGGTAACACGCGAACAGGTCGTTACCAATCTGGTCGACTCCGGCCTGTGGACAGCTCTGCGTACTCGCCCATTCAGTAAAGTGCCTTCGCCGGAAGCCACGCCAAGTTCCGTTTTTGTGACGGCCATGGACAGCAATCCGCTGGCCGCCGATCCTGCAGTTATTATTGCTGCACACAAAGATGCTTTCACCCAAGGGCTGGAACTGCTGGCTAAACTTGCCGGTGGCAAGTTGTTCTTGTGCAAGGCGCCGGGTGCAACAATTCCTGCCGGTACCGTTGCTAAGGTCGAAGAGTTTGAAGGCCCTCACCCTGCCGGTAACCCCGGTACGCACATTCACTTCCTTGATCCGGTCAGCGAGAAGAAAACCGCTTGGTACATCGGCTATCAGGATGTGATTGCAGTCGGCTATCTGTTTACTTCCGGTAAATTATGGGTCGAGCGTGTTGTCGCGTTGGGCGGTCCTCAGGTTGGTGAGCCTAAGCTGCTGCGCACACGTGTTGGCGCTAATACCGATGAACTGGTTGCCGGTCTGGTTAAAAATGCCGATAACCGTGTCATCTCAGGCTCTGTGTTTAATGGCCATAACGCCGACGGTCCTTTTGCTTATCTGGGGCGTTACTCCACGCAGATCAGTGTGCTGCTGGAAGGCCGTAAACGCGAGTTTATGGGCTGGATTGCACCGGGTTCAAACAAGCACTCGTTGCTGAATGTCGTCACAGGTGCGTTTGCGAAGAACAAACTGTTTGATTTCACGACCACCACCAATGGCTCGGAACGAGCAATGGTTCCCGTCGGACAGTTTGAAACCGTGATGCCGCTGGATATTCTACCGACTCAGTTGCTGCGTGCGCTGGTGGTTGGTGACATGGATTCCGCTATTGCTCTGGGTGCTCTGGAGCTGGATGAGGAAGACCTGGCACTATGCACCTACGCTTGTCCCGGCAAGTACGAGTACGGTCCGATTCTACGCGACAACTTGACGCGCATTGAGAAGGAGGGCTGAACATGAGCTTGAGAGGTTTTCTTGACAAGTTAGAGCCGCACTTTCATAAAGGTGGCAAATATGAAAATTGGTACGCGCTGTATGAAGCGGTAGATACCATTTTCTACACGCCGGGGCAGATCACCAAGACGGCAGCACACGTCCGTGATGCGATCGACCTGAAGCGTATGATGATCCTGGTGTGGATGTGTACGTTCCCCGCCGTATTTTATGGCATGTATAACCTGGGTTATCAGGCTAACACCGCCATGGAGATGCTGGGTCTGACCGAAGCTGAAGGCTGGCGCGGTGCGCTGATCGATGCTTTAGCCGGTCACGACGCGACGAGTGTCTGGGACAACATGATCTACGGTGCGGTTTACTGGTTGCCGGTCTACCTGACCACCTTCCTAGTGGGTGGCTTCTGGGAAGTCCTGTTTGCCATGAAGCGTGGCCATGAAGTTAACGAAGGTTTCTTCGTAACGTCCATCCTGTTCGCTTTGATCCTGCCGCCAACTATCCCGCTGTGGGAAGTGGCTCTGGGTATCTCTTTCGGTGTCGTTATCGCCAAAGAAGTGTTCGGTGGTACGGGCAAAAACTTCATCAACCCTGCTCTGGCTGGTCGTGCGTTCCTGTTCTTCGCTTACCCTGCGCAGATGTCAGGTGACACTGTCTGGACTGCCGTTGACGGTTTCTCCGGTGCGACGCCGCTGAGCATCGCTGCTGCTGGTGGTGTACAGGCGGTTCTGGATGCAAACATCACGTGGATGGATGCCTTTATCGGTAACATCGCAGGTTCTGTTGGTGAAGTGAGCACGCTGGCTCTCTTGATTGGCGGAGCGGCATTGATGTTCCTGAAGATTGCAGCCTGGCGTATCGTTGCCGGCGTCATGGTCGGTATGATCGGAATGAGCCTGCTGTTCAACCTGATCGGCTCTGACACCAACCCGCTATTTGCTATGTCCTGGACCTGGCACCTGGTCCTGGGTGGTTTCGCCTTCGGTATGCTGTTTATGGCAACTGACCCGGTTTCCGCTTCCATGACCAACACCGGCAAGTGGTGGTTTGGTGGATTGGTCGGTGCGATGCTGGTTCTGATCCGTGTGGTCAACCCTGCCTTCCCTGAAGGTATGATGCTGGCCATCCTGTTTGCCAACTTGTTTGCGCCTCTGATCGACTTCTTTGTCGTTCAGGCCAACATTAAACGGAGGATGTTACGCAATGTCGGCTAATAACGATACCATCTCCAAAACGCTGATCGTAACGATCTCGCTCTGTGTGGTCTGCGCGGTATTTGTATCGGCGGCAGCGGTAGGCCTTAAGCCTCTGCAGCTGGCGAACAAAGCCCTGGATAAGAAGACCAATATCCTGGCTGCGGCAAATATCAGCGATGAGAACAAATCCATCAGCGAGCTGTTTGACGCGAATGTAACCGCAAAAGTTATCGATATGCAGACAGGCCTTTGGGCTGACGGCGTCGATGCTGCGACTTACGATGAGCGCAAGGCAGCCAAGGATCCTGCGCAGTCAGTCCAGCTGACCGCTGAACAGGATATTGCAGGCATTAAAAAGCATGCCCGTTACAAGACCGTCTACATGGTTAAGGACGGTGACAAGCTCAAGACACTGATCCTGCCTATCCACGGTAAAGGTCTGTGGTCAACCCTGTATGGTTTCATGGCGCTGGAAGGCGACCTGAACACGGTGGTTGGTCTGGGCTTTTATGAGCATGCAGAAACTCCCGGCCTGGGCGGCGAAGTCGATAACCCGCGTTGGAAAGGCCAGTGGCCTGGCAAGCAGGTCTACGGTGATAACGTCGAGAATGCGGCTATTGCTCTGATCAAGGGTACTGTTGACCCCAACTCAAAAGATGCCGCGCATCAGATTGACGGGTTGGCCGGTGCGACACTGACGTCCGTTGGTGTTAGCAATCTGGTTCAGTTCTGGCTGAGCGAGAATGGCTACGCGCCGTTCTTGGCTAAGCTGCGTGCAGGTGAGGTGTAATCATGTCTCAGATGAAAGATGTCATCACAAAACCGGTCCTTGAGAACAACCCGATCGCTCTGCAGATTCTGGGTATCTGTTCTGCTCTGGCCGTAACCAGCAGCCTTAAGGTTGCTGTGGTAATGAGTCTTGCGGTAATCGTGGTAACGGCGTTTTCTAACCTGTTTATCGCTGCAATCCGTAATCACATTCCTGGCAACATCCGGATCATCGTACAGATGACGATTATCGCGTCGCTGGTAATCGTGGTTGATCAGGTGCTTAAAGCATTTGCTTATGAGCTGTCCAAGCAGCTATCGGTATTTGTTGGTCTGATCATTACCAACTGTATCGTTATGGGCCGCGCCGAAGCCTTTGCTATGAAGAACCCCGCCGGGATCAGCTTCTGGGACGGTATTGGTAACGGCCTGGGTTACGGCGCTGTATTGATCTTTGTCGGCTTCGTGCGGGAACTGACCGGTTCCGGCTCACTGTTCGGTATTGAGATATTCACCTTGGTGACTAATGGGGGCTGGTATGTACCCAATGGTCTGATGCTGTTGCCACCATCGGCGTTCTTCGTTATCGGTCTGATG
>JBFGYY010000006.1:0-17506 GCA_041587095.1 Motiliproteus sp.
GGCAGTGTCTTACCCCAGCCGGACTGTTGTTTGAGACGTTCGAGCACGTTGGCCAGGCGCCTGGCACCGCCGACGCTTTCCGGCGCTTTGCCGGCGTTCTTACCGGCGCCGTCCAGCAGCGACAGGCGGAAATCCAACGGGTCTTTGCCGGCGGCATGCGCCACCTCGTCCATAAAGGACTCCACGCCCCAGCCAATCCAACCCGGTCCGACAGAGCGCAGCCAGCCGGGCAGGAAGGTTTTCTGCGCCAGCTCGTTGTTGATGGCGCGCACCCGGTGGTTGGGCAGGCTGTACCAGTGGTCTGAGCCGCTGATGGAGAACAGGTCAACACGGGTTTTCTTGTCGACGCTCTCGGGCATAAAACCTGGCGCCATGGCCAGAGTCGGCCAACCGGCGGCCGCCGCGTGCTCGATCCCGGTCAGGTTATTGGCGCTATCCAGCGAGGCGTGGAACAGCTGGGTCGAGGGCGAACGCGGTTGGTCGAAGCGGCTGTCGTCGGGGCGGGTGAAGATCATCTTGACCGGCTTGCCGATCGCCTTGGCGGTCAGCGCCGCCGGAATGATGTAGTCCCCGTAGAGACGCCGGCCAAAGCCGCCGCCGAGAAAATACTGGTGAATGATTACGTCAGATTCCGGTACTTGCAGCGCCTTGGCCACCACGGGTAGGGTGAGCGATTGCCACTGGTTGCCGGTGTGGATATGCCAGTTGCCGTCTCGGAACTCGGCGGTGACGTTCATCGGCTCCATGGTGAAGTGCAGTGCGGTGGCGGTGCGGTAGCGGCCGCTGAGGGTCTTCGCCGCCTGCTGGCGGGCCTGAACAACGTCGCCATCGTCCACATAGAGGCCACCGGTCGAAGGGTCGTCCACCAGTCGGTCTCCCTCGGCCTGAATATCGGCTTCGTTGACTGCTGCCGTGGGGCCCACGTTGTAGCTGACTTTAATCGCGTCTGCGGCCTTGATCGCCACCGGAAAACTGTCGGCCAGCACGGCGACCCAGCCTTGCAGGGTGGCACTGGGGTCTTCAAGTACCTCATAACCGCGGTAGCCCGTCAGTTTGCGCGCGGCCTGGTCATCTACCGCTACGACTTTGCTGCCATAGCGGGTCGGAGGCACGATGGGTCGTGAATAGAGCATCCCCTCGACCTCGACATCCAGGCCGTACACCGCGGTGCCGTTGGTCTTGGCGGGGATATCCAGAGCCGAAGTGTTTTTCCCCACCAACTGTCGTTGGCTAGGTGGCTTGACGGGTAGTTTGCCCAGCTCGTCGGCGGTAAAGGTGCGGTTGAACCGGCCCCGTTGCACGACCTCGGCAAAGTCGATCGCCTTACCGTTGGCCACCACCTGGCCGTTGCGGGTAGCGCAGGTTTCAGCCGGTTCACCCAGCAGTGACGCACCGGCTTCGATCAGCGCGATCCGGCCCGCCGCGCCGGCCTGGGAAAGCGGCGTGAAACTCTGGAACACCGACCAGGAGCCACCGGTGACCATGTAACCCCATTTGGGGTCGGTATCCACATGCTGAATGCGAACCCGACTCCAGTCGGCGCCCAGTTCGTCGGCCACGATGCGGGCGAGGGCGGTGCCCACGTGCTGCCCCATTTCCGCTTTGGCGATGTTGATCAGCACCTCGCCTTCGGTATTGATTTCAAACCAGACCGTGGGCGCGAACTTTTTATCGGCGAGCGCCTTTTCGGCGGTGATGTTGGGTGCGGCCATAGAAAGGGGCGCGAAGGCCATCATTACCGAAGTACCGACACTGCCGATCAGAAAGCTGCGCCGGGAGAGTTCGATGCGCTTGTCAGAATTACGCGAGCTCATGGGGTTGCTCCTTCTGCGCTTGAGGGATTTCCGCTTTGGGGTCAAAGATGCCGACCGTACCGGGCGTAGAATCGGCGGCGCGCCGTATCGCCTTTTTGATCCGGATGTAGGTCATGCAGCGACACAGGTTGCCGCTCATGTGGGCGGTGATTTCGGCGTCGGAGGGGTTGGCCTTGCTGGCAAGCAGGGTGCTGGCTTGCATAATCTGGCCGGACTGGCAGTAACCGCACTGGGGCACCTGCTCCTCGACCCAGGCCTGCTGCAGCGGGTGGTTGTCCAGGGCTTCGATGGTGGTCACCTGCTTACCGGCGGCGAGGCTGACCGGGTAGGAGCAGGAGCGGGTGGCGTTGCCGTCGACGTGAACGGTGCAGGCGCCGCACATGGCGATACCGCAGCCGAACTTGGTGCCCTTAAGACCAAATTCGTCGCGGATCACCCATAGCAGGGGGGTATCTTCGGCGGCCTGGGTGCTGACCCGTTGGCCGTTTAACATGAACTCGATCATGATTGCTGTCCTCTGTCATTAGCATGATTTACAGCGGGGTTGATGGGTTGGGGGTGCGGCCACCCCTCGGGGGATAAGTCGCGGCTGTCGGAACCGGTAGGCATCAGTAACCAGTCCATCAGCATCTGTTGGGTATCGATATCGAAGGCGGCGTTGGGCATCGCTACGGCGCGCACTGGCGCATCGGTTGCCCTGAGCAGCTGTTGAGCACCCTTGTCGCCACTGAGTCGTGAGAGGGCGTCGAAGTGGTCGCGACCGAACAGCGCGGGCACCCCGCGGCGGTCGGCGTAATAAGCGCAGCTGATGCCGCCTGCCGTGGCATTGAGGGGCAGCACGGTCAGATCATCGGCGGTCAGCGCGATCTGGTCGGCCAGCAGGATCAGGATGGCGTCGTAGCCGCCGCGTCTTTTCAGCTCCCGAACCCCGGCGGCGATTGAGGAGCCAAGCCCCTCATGCCAGTGGGGGTGGTAGATCAGCGGCACGCCGTTAAGTTGCTTGGCGGTAAAGGTATCGGCGATCTGCTGGTGCCAGGCACCGGTGACCACAAACACCTCGCCCGGGGTGACCTGCTGAGCGGTTTCGATGCTGCGCCACAAAAGTAGCTTGCCGTTGACCGGCGCCAACAGTTTGCAGCCTTCAAATCGGGACGATTCACCGGCGGCCATGACCAGTGTGGCGATAGCACTGCTGGAAAAAGTACTGCTGGAGTAAGTACTGATGGGGGCAGCGCTCATGGAGCCAGCACCCCGCTCAGGGAACTGCCCTGTCGACGATGCAGCGCGGCATGGGCTTCGGCCAGTATCGACAACGCGATGCTTTCGGGCAGCTCACCGCCGATATCGAGCCCGGCGGGGCCGGCGACGGTGAACGGTAAGGCATCGGTGGTGGTGCCTGCGGCCTCCAATACCTGCGCGCGCCGGTGGCGGGGGCCGAGCATCGCCAGATAACGAAGCGGTGCTGCTTGCAGCACCTTGAGTGCGGCGGCGTCGAGGGTGATGCTGTGGGCCATCAGCACGGCGGCGTCGACCCGCTGCCGGTCTACCAGATCGGCCAGCTCCTCCGCCGGACAGCGCAGGATCGCGTCGGCGCTCATAAAGAACTCGGCGCGGGCGTTGGCCGGGCGAGGGTCCCAGACGCTGACGCGCCAGCCCAGGTTGTGGGCGAACGCCGCGACCGGGCGCGCATCGAGACCACCACCGGCGATCAGCAGGTGCGGTTCGGCGATGATCGGAGTCTGCAACCACTCGGCGTCGCCTTCCTGAATCAGTCGGCTCTTACCGGTAAAGGTGGGCGTATCGGTTTGGTCTACGGCGACAAAGCGGGCTTCCACTTCGCCGTTGCGCGGGATGCGCTGGAAATACACCCCGCCACGGCGTTGCCGCAGTGACTGATAGAGGGCTTCGAGGCCGAGAAAACCGTTCGCCGGGGTGATCGGTTGCAGCACTATGTGGACGATGCCGCCGCAGCCGATCCCGAGCTGGAACGACAGGTCATCTTCGTCGCTGCCGTCGTAGCAGAGCGTGGTCGCGCTGCCGGTTTGCATCACCTTGCGCGCCTGGCGCTGGATGTCGCTCTCCAGGCACCCGCCGCTCAGCAGCCCCAGTTGCTGCCCCTGGCTGCCGAACAGCATCATCGCGCCCGCCTTGCGGTAACTGGAGCCTTCGGTTTTGTAGACAGTGCCCAGCACCCACTCAGCGTCTCGCCGCTGCGCGTACCACTGGGCGATCAAGTCTGTTAGTTGGTTAGACATCAGTAGTCCTCTTAAACCTTACAGGGGTGATCGAGATTTGCCGCTGAGTGTCAGTCGTGGCATCATTTTGCCTGCGCGGTAACAAATAACAACTAGTATACATTTGGTAACCTGGTTGTTATGAGTGGGCTTGAGAACGGTATGATCTGCCAGCCTACCGACGGGCGTGGTTGATTGAAGGGGTGATCCGGCCAAACTCATGCCTATTCCGGCCAAGCTTGATGGGTGTGCTCAACAATCCGGCGTGATGGGGGTACGCTTGCTTTCCAGGTGCAGGGACGGTGCAAGCAACTACAACTGATTTCGCCCACCTCGTTAAAATCGCGAATTAAGGTCTACTAAAAACATGAAATCCAGCGAGCCTCAGCTTTTATCGCAGCAGGATCAACTGAGCGGCCTGCTCAACTGGCTGTTCCATCGGGGACTGAAACCCTGGGATGTTGAGTCGTTGCAGGGGGCTTTGGTGACGCGACTGATCGATATGGGCGTGCCGATAAGCCGCATGCATATCGGCATGCCGACGCTGCACCCGCTCTACGCTATCGGCACCTACAACTGGGAGCCGGATACGGGCGTTCAAACCAGTGTCTTTGGCCGTGGCACCGCGCAGTCAATCGATTGGTTGCAGAGCCCGATCCATCCCCTCTACGAATCAGGGGACGATGCCCGGCGCTTCATCCTGGAGCAGGAAGGCTCTGCAACCGGATACCCGATGCTGGAGCGGATGAAGGCCGACGGCGTCAGCGAATATTTCGTCCAGCTGGCGGGCTTTGATGACCGCACCCAGGCGGTCGATGCGCAAGAGGGAGTTGTGACGGCATGGTCCACCCGGGCTGCCGGTGGCTTCAGCGACGATGCCATCGTGCTGCTGCAAACGCTGCACCTGCCGCTGTGTCTGCTGCTCAAAAGCCTGGCCCAGCGGCAGTTGACCCAGAACATTCTCGACACCTATCTAGGGAGCTATTCCGGCAACCGGGTTCTTTCGGGCCAGATCCAGCGGGGCGACAGCGAATTGATCGACGCGGTAGTGTTTTTTTGTGATCTGCGCAGCTCCTCGTCCCTAGCTGAAGCGGAACCCCCTGAGGGGTTTCTGGAGTTGCTGAACCAGTACTTCGAGGTGACTGCAGGCACGGTGAGCGAATACGGCGGTGAGGTGCTGCGGTTTATCGGAGACGCTGCCCTGGGGATCTTTCCCTTTGAACGCTTTGACGGCGCTCATGAGGCGTGCCGGGTGGCGCTGGCAGCCTCGCAGGAGGCACTGCACCGAGGGCGTCTACTCAATCAGCAACGCCAACACGCAGGGCAGCAGCCGATCGGTTTTGGTATCGGTTTGCATCCGGGCTCGGTTTTCTACGGCAATATCGGCACCCCCACACGGTTAGAATTCACCGTGATCGGACGGGCTGCCAACGAGGCGGCCCGGATCGAAAGCCAGTGTAAGGAGCTGGGCGAGCCGCTGTTGGTATCAGACGACTTTGTTAAACTGCTACCAGGGGGATGGCGCTCTCAAGGGACGTTCGACCTGCGCAATATCGACCGCCCGGTGGAGATCTTTTCACCTGGCAAAAGAGTCTGAGCGCAGCCCCCATATCCATATCAGCAGCCCCATATCATTGGATTGGCCGCATGAGCGTGTTCAGCGCCGAACCTCAGTTCGGTGGCAGCACTAACAAGCTGGCGTCCAACTTGGGCAAAATTTGTTCGGCGGTGTTACCCAGCAGCATTCCTTGCAGTCCTGCGCGAGCTACCGTACCCATAATGACAAGTTTGGCGCCGATCGCTTTCGCTTTGTCCGGAATGATCAACTCAGCCGGACCGGACTCCAGATGGGTCGCTTGCAGTTGCAGTGAGAACTGATCGACCAGGCGTGCGCATTCAACGCGGTACTTTTGGCATTGTGCGGATTCTGATTGCTGATTGGTATCGTGGGAGTCCTGCATCTCTGAAGGATATGCCGTCATCAGATGAAGGTTACAGTCAGCGTACGCCTGAATGGTTTTAGCGGTTTCGATGATCCGGGTGTTAAGCGCTGAATGTTGGCTATCCCTGGGATTGGCGTCCACGGCCAGAACGACCGGTTGCCCGGTCCAGGTTGTACTGTCGCGCACCATCAGCATCGGACAACGTACGTAACGCAGCAGCTTCCAGTCCACGGGCGCGAAGAGGGATTCGTTGGTCAGCGCCGCGTCGGGCTGTTTGGTGATCAGACCGATATCATACTGGCGCAGACAATTGGCGATGGCGTTGAACAGGTGCGTCTCTTTGGAGATCTCCAGTTGGGTTACCATGCCCGCTTGCGAAGCGATCGACAGTTGCTGTTCGATGGTAGCAATTAACTGTTCATTAGCGTGCTTACTGCGAAGTAATGCAGTGACTTCACCGCCGGTGACTCGCGCAATACCGAGTGCTTTCTCAAGCGCCAGTTGTTGCTCAGATGCCGGATTGATGACGGCCAGGATTCGATTATCAAGCGCCACAGTTTAGTTCCTCACGTTTGTTCAGGTCCGCTCGGGAAGACTTCGGTTGTTGGCTGTCTAGTTGATCTTGATCCGCTGGCGTAACTACCTGCTTGATCGGTACCAGCAGGTAGGCCAGGGCCGGCAGCAGCACCAGCGCCCCCAGCATGTTGAGCAGGAACATAAAGGTCAGCAGAATGCCCATGTCGGCCTGGAACTTGATTGGGGAGAACACCCAGGTGCCGACGCCGATCGCCAGGGTCAGGCCGGTAAAGGCCACGGCCCGGCCGGTGGTCTTGAGGGTGGCCAGGTAGGCGTCGGGTAGCGACTTGCCCGCTTGCAGGTAGGTCTGCAGCTTGCTGTAGATGTAGATGCCGTAGTCAACGCCGATTCCGACCCCGAGGGCGATCACTGGCAGGGTCGCCACCTTGACTCCGATACCCAGAGCGGCCATCAGTGCCTGGCAAAGCAGCGAGGTCAGCGCCAGCGGCAGGATGATGCAGAGCACGATGCGCAGCGAGCGGAAGGTGAGCAGGCAGAGCAGGGTGACCACCGCGTAGACCCAGATCAGCATCTGGTACTGGGCCTGTTCGATGACGATATTGGTGGCTGCCTCCACCCCGGCGTTACCCGCGGCCAGCAGGAACTGCACCTGGTCGCTGCGGTTTGTCGCGGCAAAGGATTCGACTGCAGCCACCACCCGGCTGAGCGTCTCGGCCTTATGGTCATTGAGGAACACCAGCAGCGGGGTGAAGCTGGAATCGGCGTTGATAAAGCCCCCCGGCGCTTTCATCGACACCGAGTTGAGCAGCTGCTGGTTGCGGTTCAGGGCCTGCCACTTGGGGTTACCCTCGTTGATGCCGGCCATGATCCGCTTGGAGATGCCGGCCAGGGAGAGGGTGGACTGCACTCCATCGAGGCGTTGCAGCTGCCACTCCAACCGGTCGATGCGGTCCTGCACATCAAACAGCACCACCCCGTCCTTGGGGGTCTTGACCATTACTACCAGCACGTCGGAGCTGGTGCTGTAGTTATTGGTGATAAAGCGGTTGTCCTGGTTGTAGACCGAGTCCGGGCGCAGCTCGGGGGCGCCGGCGTCCAGGTCGCCGATCTTGAGCTGCTGGCTCTGATAGAGGCCCAGCACCACCAGCACGCCGGCCACCAGCAGCGCCAGCAGCGACCGCGGGCGGCGGGTAAATCCGGCCACCTGATGCCACAGAACCCCCGAATCGGCGGCAGTATGCTTGAGGGATTTATCTGCAGCGCGGCGGCTGATGCCCACGTACGACATCAGAATTGGCAGCAGGATCAGGTTGGTGGCGATAATCACCATCACCCCGATGCTGGCGGCGATCGCCAGCTGCTGGATCACGCTGATGTCGATCACCATCAGAGTGGCAAAGCCGGCGCCGTCGCTGATCAGGGCGATGATGCCGGGGATATAGAGGGCACGGAAGGCGCGTCGAGCGGCCAGTTCACGGCCGGCCCCGCGCGCGGCCTCCAGACCGATGGTGTTGATGATCTGGACACCGTGGCTGACGCCGATGGCGAACACCAGAAAAGGCACCAGCATGGAGTAAGGGTCCAGGCCATAGCCCAGGCTGTGCAGAATGCCCAGCTGCCAGAACACCGCGATCACCGAACACGCCAGCGGTACCAGGGCGCTGCGCAGGCAGTGGGAGTAGAGGTATAGCAGCACCAGGGTGATCAGAATCGCCATCCCGAAGAACACCACCACCTGGGAGGCGCCGTCGATCAGCTCGCCCACCACCTTGGCAAAACCGGTGATATGGATGCGCACGCTATCTGACTGGTACTTGCTGCGCACCAGCTGCTCCAGATCCTCGGAAAAACGCTGGTAGCTCAGCGGCTCGCCGGTCTCCGGGTTGTGTTCCAGCAGCGGGGCGTAGATCACCGCCGAGCGGAAGTTGTTGGCTACCAGGGAGCCCACCTGGCCGGACTTGAGGACGTTCGCCTTAAGCTTCTCCAGCTCGGCGGGCGAACCGTCGTAGCTGGCCTCTACCACCGGGCCGCCGGAGAACCCCTCTTCGGTCACCTCGTGCCAGCGCACGCCCGGTGACCAGATCGACTTGAGGCCGGCCCGATCGACGCCGGGAATAAAGAACACCTCGTCGTGAATCTGCTTGAGGGTCTCCTGAAACTCGGCGGTGAAGATCGATTCATCGGTGGTTGCCACGGCGATGCGTACCGCGTTGCCCAGTCCTTTCAGCTCACTGCGGTGCTGGAGGAAATTGGCGATATAGGGGTGCCCGGTAGGGATCATTTTTTCGAAGCTGGCGTCCGGGCGGATCTTGCTGGCCTGATAACCCAGCACCAGGGTAAGGCCGGCGAACAGGATCAGGAACAGCACCCGGTTGTGAAAAAACAGCCGCTCCAGCAGTGGTTCGGACACGCTAGCGGGACGGGGAAAGGGTATCTTGCTCATTTATCGGGCCTCCATCGACTCGATGCCTCGGCTACCGGCCAGGAGTAGCCGGCCCTGTGGCTGTTGCAGGGCGGCCAACAGCGCGTGTTTGGATGGGGTCTGCTGCTGCGCAATCACCGCACCCTGGGTATCGAGGGTCAGCGCCAGACCGCTGTTGCCCAGCAGTAGCAGCCCGCCTTCGGCCAGGGGCAGGGCGCCGAACAGGGACTGGTCGGTGCCGGTGTCGACCGGGTGCCATTCGCCGCTGGCATCCAGCCGGTAGGCGTTGCCGCGCAAACCAAAGGCCAGCACCTGGTCGGCACCCAGCGGCGCGATACCGAAGAAGGTACCCTCGTAGGGGCTGTCCAGCAGGTCCCAGGTATCACCCTCGTCGTCAGAAACGAACAGGGTCCCGGCTTCACCGGCGATATAAAGCTGATCGCCGATCACAGCGAGCTGATTGAGATGAAATAGGTCGGGGTTGTCTAGTGCCAGCGGGCGGGCAATCCAAGTTTCACCGCCATCGTAGGTAGCGAAAAACAGGCCGTAAGCTCCCAGAGCGAACCCCCGTTGAGCGTCAAGAAACTGGATATCAAGAAAAGGACGGGAGGCGCCCTCTTCAGCGAACGAGTAGGCGTCGTCTAGCATCAGCTCCAGACTGTCCGGATCCGGGTAGGTACCATCGTCCTGTACCGTCTCGAGCGCGCCGATCACCAGTTGGTTGGCTTGTGGACCATCCAACACCTGTTTCCAATTGAGCCCGGCATCGGTGGTCTTGAGGAGCACCCCTTCGTGGCCGGTGGCCCAACCCGTATCGGCGTCGACAAAGTACAGGGCGGTCAGGGTTGCTCGGACCGGCACCTGGGCCAACTGCCAGCTGTCGCCCTGATCGTCCGAGTAGAGAATATGTCCCCGCTCACCGACGGCCACCATACGCTCTCCGGCGAACTGGATATCCAGCAGTAATGCCTTGGTGGCCATCTGGGCCGTGGTAGTGGCGCTGATAGCCGCATCAGCGGCACCAATCGTACAGAGAAAAACCAGTGCGACCACCCAATTGGCGCGCTTCTGGTGGCTGCTGGTTGTCAGAAAAGGGAAGGATAAGGTTGCTATCTTGATCACAGGGCACCTATAGCTCTAGATTTCTCGCGCGAGTCATGAAACAGAACCGCCCGGGGAACGGAAGGGATAAACCCCAGGCGGATCCTGATGCAGATTAGCGTCGGCTGATCTGACGAATCCCTTTGGGTGTGAACAACGAGTCTTTCTCACCCTCATAGACCCGCACCGGCTTGACATCAAACGCGGTTACGCCGTAATCCCCGGACTGGAAATCCACCTGCCACTGGCCGCCGATATAGGTCAGGGGCACGTCGTAGGCGTTGAGCATATTGGCGAACACCGCACGCCACAGCTCACCGCGGCCATCGTAGAGATCACCGGCCACCGCCGCCCAGCTGTCCTCGTCGAGGTAGTAGGTACGCTTGCTGTAGATATGGCGTTGATCGTCCTTGAGGGTGCCTTCGACCACCCAGACGCGGTGCAGCTCCCAGCGGCTGTATTCGGGGTTCTGGTGGCCCGGGGTGAAGATCTCCCGCACCTTGTCATCACCCTGTTCGCCAGCGACGAACAGCGCGTTGTTGTTGTACGGGATGTACATCTCACGCTTTTCCACCAGCTTCCAGTTGTAGCGTTCGGGCGAGCCGTTGAAGAGGCGGTCATCGTCGTAGGTGGACAAGCCGCTGACCGAGCTGTTCGGGGTGTCAAAAGCGATGGTCGGGGCTCTGCGTACCCGGCGCTGGCCGGGAATATACTGCCAGGCTTGCCTTGGTGTGATGTTCTGGTTAACTGGGTCGCGAACAACCAATACTTCGCCTTTACGACGAATTGGTAAGTCGTAGTTGACCAGAATTTCAAGGACGGTTTCCGGGTTGCAGTCCGTGTTCTTGTTGGGCATCAGATAGGGATGATTTTCCCTGTATGAAGCACCGCCAATAGCCAGCGATCCGTCATCGTTAACCACCAGATTCAGGTAACTACGTTCCACCGCCGTACCCTGCCACCGCAAGGTATGGTTCCACAGGGCCTCTAGGCCGTTCTGCGGAATGGGGAAGGGGTAGCCCGTGCAGAGGTCGAGTACGCCGTTGCCATCTTCAGTCAACCGGGTATTGACGGCGTTGGTCGCGGTCTTGTCGTACACCCACTGCGGCGCGGCCGCGGTGCGGTGGGTCGGGTAGATCGGCATCTTGAAGCTGTCCGGGTACTTCTGAAACAGCGCCTTTTGGCCCTCGGTCAGCTTGTCCGCGTATTGTTGGAAGTTGCTGGCGTCGATGGTAAACAGCGGTTTTTCATCGGCAAAGGGGTCGATGCGGCTTCCACCGGGTTGATAGCCGGCGGGCGGCGCGGTCATGCCGCCGCTCCAGGCAGGAATGGTGCCATCGGCATTGCCCTTGGGATCGGCGCCGACCGGTGTCAGCGTGTTGCCCAGCTTGGCGGCGTCCGCGTCGCTAATGGCAGCCAGGCTGCCCATGGACGCTGCGGAGAGCACCAGGGCGAGAGTCATTTTGAGTAAAGGCTTGGAGTTCATTGTTGTTATCTCCTTAGAAGCGGTACTTGTAATAGGCGGCGAGGTAGTCACGGTCGGCATTGAAATGGCCGAGTTGCAGCTCGCCGTGATCGCGGATGATCTGGTCCGGATCGGTTAGATAAGCGGTGTAGCTAACGCCGAAGTTGTGCTTATTCAGGTAGGTGAAGTCGGCTTTGACCCCCAGGATTTCTGTGCCTTCGGCGAATCCACCCAGCATCGGTGAGACGCCAGCGAAATCATTGCGGTAGGTGGCGGTTACTTTCAGGTCCAGACCGTTGGCGATACTGAAGTAATCGGCCGCGAAGCGGACCACCGCGCTGGAAGCGCTGTCATGTCCGTGAACCGCGCTCTGTTCATCGCTCAGGTCGGAGCCGTTGAGGGCTGATGCCAAGGCGTCCTGATGCATATCCAACACGCGAAAGTTGCCGATCTCGCCGGTCACGGTCAGGTTATCCCACAGGCTGCCGGCGCCAAAGGTATGGATCACCGATAGTTGCGTTTGCAAGGTGTCGGCGGGGCTGAAATAGAACGCACCTGCACTGTTGGCGATGCGGACCGGTTGCCCGTCGCGGTAGTTGAACTCCCCGCTGATATTGGTATCGCCGATAACGGTACCGAAGCTCATCCCATACAGGTCGATATCTTCGAAGTGCTTCAGGGTGACGTCGGTGCCGAGCGCGGGCGGTACAAACAACACGGTGGGCATAAAGTCGTTAAAACGTAGCCGATAAAAGCCAAACTCAGTGTTGTTCAGGCCTTCGGCCAGATAACGTAGCGCGATCCCGTATTGGCCTTCATCGGGTTTGTCGCGTTTGACCCTGGTGCCAAGCCCGGCAAATACCGGCACGGCATCACCCTCAACGCCCTGTCCGAACACTTCGAGTACGTTGAAGTAACTGCCGGGCGCATCGATACGGGTTTGTTCCCACTCCCATTGGTAGTAGGCGCCGACCGAAAACGCATCGCTCAGATCCGCTTCGACGTAGGCCTGGCCGATGGGAAGAAAAATATCCTTCAGTTCGACCCCCGGCGAGTTGGCCTTGGTGGCATCCAGCGGCCCTTGTGCAGAGGAGATACCGCCGTTGATGAACAGGCTTTCACCCCAATTCACCACCTGCCGGCCCACGCGTACGCTGAGTGTGCGCGGGTCCAGATCGAAGGTGTGATAGACAAACGCGTCAAGCAGTTCCAGGTCATCCTTGTGAATATCCAGTCCGTTCTGCTGGTAGGTTTTGGGAGGTGTCGAGGGCGCGAGTACTGGACTTTTTTCGGTGATAAGCTGGTCATCGTCGTAGACGTCGTCGTACCAGCCTCGTGCGCGCAGGAAGACACCACCGTCACCGTAATTGATATCGAGATCAGAACTAAAGCTGATGCGGTTCTGGGTCAGGTCATGCTTGTCGAAATTACGGTTGCCATCATCGGTAACCAAGCCTATCGGCGCAGGATTGTTGAGCAGCGTATCGTCACGACTTTCCATACGCCACTGCGCCTCGTAGGTCAGTGTTGTATCCAGGTCGACGGTGACACCGTTGTCCAGCTCCCAGTTAAGGGCGTGGGCCGAATGTGACATCAGGGCCATCACCGAGGCGGTGGCCAAATAGAGGGGCCGTCGCAGGAACGCGGGCTTAACGCGCAGCTGAGGTTTTCTCGGCGAGCAGGCGTGGAATCGCATCTATTCTCTCCATCCATTTTTTTTTTTGAAAGCGGAGGTCGGTGGCAATGGTTGACTCTGCTTAAGGGCAGAGCGGCGCAATTGCCTCAACACCGGACCTTACAGGTCATCGCTTCGGTGTTTTATGCATACTAAGAGGGGTGCTGGAGGGGGGCCTTTGAAATCGTGCCAATCTTGTTTGAATCCATATTTGTTACGCTTTGAAGCGAGACTGGGCGGTTGTTAGCGACAGCGATGGGCGCCCATGGAGCGAGCCTTATTGCATTTTGCCTGGCTCCAGCGATGACCGGTTTTCGGTGATAGTTCAGTGATAACGATGCCTAATCGGGATTAAGTACGTGGCTTAAAAAATAGCGCCGGTATGAAAGACGGCTCTTTAATGCGGCGAACGCTGGATAAGGGTCTGCTGGGTACAGTCCCTGACAGCGCATGATTTGAATGACTACCTGGCTTACCAAAGCGTGGTGAATTCCGCACCGAGGCGCTGTTTGCTGTGGGCGGCGCTAACCCACCTATTCAATCATCAGACCCATCACCGCGGCCAGGTGACCACCTTGCTCAGCCAGCTGGGTAAAGAGGTAGAGGTCACGGACCTGATCTGGTTACCGGGACTGGTGGAATAATCTCCGGACTTTCCGCCCGAACAACGACAATAGCGACCTAAATCCTATCGTTCTCGCCTTTGGATACGGAGAGGGCGGGCCCGTCCGTTGTTTTCCCGGCCTCGTGGTAGAACTAACTGGCACACAATCAAAACAGCTTGGCATCGGCTCCAATGCCTGAAGGGAGATGCTTAGTTAGCATCGGGATTAACCGATCAACCTATAAGGGCAATAACAATGATTCCAAGAACGGTATTTGAGTCCGAGCACGAGATGTTTCGTGACAGCGTGCGAAAGTTTATCGAAGCTGAGATCGCTCCCTTTCACGAACAGTGGGAAGAGCAGGGGCAGGTTGACCGTGAGCTTTGGCTGAAAGCCGGTGAGCAGGGCTTGCTGGCGCCTACCGTACCCGAGGCGTTCGGTGGTGTCGGGGTAGATTACCGTTACAACGCTGTTGTATCCGAAGAGTTGGGCCGCGCCGGCTTTACCGGCCCAGGCTGGCCTCTGCACTCCGATATCGCCGTCCCTTACATCATCAATCACGGTTCAGAAGAATTGAAGGCCCGCTACCTGCCGGGCTGTGTCAGTGGTGAGCTGGTGACGGCCATCGCCATGACCGAGTCGGGTACCGGCTCGGACCTGCAGGGTGTCAAGACCACCGCGGTGCTGGACGGCGACCACTACGTGCTTAACGGATCCAAGACCTTTATCACCAACGGCCAGCATGCTGATCTGGTGGTGGTCGTAGCAAAGACCGACCCCGCCGACGGTGCCCGGGGGATCAGCCTGCTGCTGGTCGAAACCGACAGCCCAGGGTTCGAGAAGGGCTCCAACCTGAAGAAGGTGGGCATGAAGGCCCAGGATACCTCCGAGCTGTTCTTCAACGACGTGCGTGTACCCAAAGAGAATCTTCTGGGTAAGGAGGGCATGGGCTTCATGTACCTGATGAAGGAGCTGCCCCAGGAGCGCCTCTCGATAGCCCTGATCGCTCTGGCTTCGGCGGAGTCGATCATCAAACAGACCGTTGAGTACGTGAAAGAGCGCAAGGCGTTCGGCAAGCCGATCGCTGCGTTTCAGAATACCCAGTTCAAGCTGGCCGAGCTGGACGCGGAAGTGACCGCCCTGCGTGTGTTTGTCGACCGCTGTCTGGAACTGCACGTACAGGGCAAGCTCGATACCGCCACGGCTTCCAAGGCCAAGCTGCTGGGTTCGGAGCTGCAGTGTCGGGTGATGGATGAGTGTCTGCAGTTGCACGGCGGTTACGGCTATATGTGGGAATACCCGGTGGCCCGTGGCTACGCCGATGCCCGAGTGCAGCGTATCTACGGGGGCACCAGTGAAATCATGAAGTTGATCATCGCCCGCACCCTGTTTGAGCAGGGCTAAACGAACCGGCTCTTTTAATTATCAGCTGATAAGCATTTGTCTCAGGTAATAGCTATGCCGCTTAACTCACTAAAAATACTTGATTTTTCGTCCCTTCTGCCGGGGCCTTACGCGACCCGTCTGCTGTCCGATCTGGGGGCGGATGTATTGCGTGTTGAAAGCCCGACCAAACCGGAGTTAAATCGGTTGGCGCCGCCGCTCGATGAGGAAGGTGTTTCATTTAATCACCGTTATCTGAACCGTGGTAAACGCTCAATCGCGCTGGATTTGAAACAAGATGAAGCGATTGAAATCGTAAAACGCCTGGTGCAGGAGTACGACGTACTGGTCGAAGGTTTCCGGCCCGGGGTGATGGACCGCTTGGGCCTGGGTTACCAAGCACTGAAGGCGATCAACCCGCGCCTGATCTACTGCTCCATCACCGGTTTTGGACAGGACGGTCCCTATGCCAGTCGCCCTGGACACGACATCAACTACCTGGCGCTGTCGGGTTCAGCCAGCTATACCGGTCGGCCGGAGCAGGGACCGCTGCCGTTGGGGGTCCAGGTGGCCGACCTGGCGGGCGGCTCGCTGCACGGCGTTGTCGGTATTCTGGCGGCGGTGATCGAGCGGTCACAGAGCGGACTCGGTCAGCAGATCGATATCAGCATGACCGATGCAGCCTTCGCGCTCAATGCCATGGCCGGTGCCGACGCATTGGGTGGAGGGGTTGAACCCAGGCCCGGTCGGTTGATGCTTAACGGGGGCTCCTTCTACGACTACTACCAGACTTCCGACGGGCGATACTTTTCCGTCGGTAGTGTTGAGCCGCATTTTGCCAAAGCGCTGTTCGAGGTTATCGGGCAACCTGAGCTGGCGGCGGTTTCCCTGAGTCCCAAACCCAAGGATCAACTCGCCCTAAAGTCCGCACTCAAGGCGTTCTTTGAGCAGAAATCCTTTGCTGAACTTTCCGAGTTGTTCAAAGAGCTGGATATCTGTGTCGAGCCGGTACTTTCTGTTTCCGAGGCGGCAGAACATCCCCAGCTTCAGCACCGGCAGATGGTCGTAGAGGTGGCAACTCCCAGTGGTGAAACGCAAAAGCAACTGGGCTTGCCCATCAAGTTCTCCCGCTTTGAGCCCAAGTACGGACAGGTCAGCTGTCTACCCGGCACCCACAACCAAGAGGTGCTCAGGGAGCTGGGTTACGACGAGAAGGCCATCGAAGCACTAAAACAAAGCCAGGTGGCCGGCGGCTGAGCACGCTTCTTGTCTGAAATGCACTGGGAGTTCGCGCATGGAACGGTACCCTGAACTGTTCCCCACACCAAAGCCAGGTGACTGGCAATCGGTAGCGACGGGCGTCTATTGGGTGCAGTTGTCGTTGCCGTTCAGCCCAGGACATATCAACCTTTACCTGCTGGAGGACAGTGACGGCTGGTGGCTGGTCGACACGGGGCTGCATCACCCGGACTGCCTTCGGCCACTACTGACCCTGATCGATAGTCTTCTCGGGGAGAAACCGCTTAAAGCGGTGATAGTCACTCATCATCACCCGGACCATTTGGGCAATGCAGGCCTGATTCAGGCCTGCTACGGGGTGCCAGTCCATATCGTCCAGGCTGAGTACGAAGCGGCGGTGTCCTTGTTGGCAGGATCTTACATGGAATGCTTCTCCGAATTCTATCGCTCGACGGGGCTTGGTGCGGGTGATATCGACCTGCTGCTCCAGACGATGTATCAGGTGAGGCAGCTCTATTCACCCCTGCCGCACTTAACTCGAGAGATCGATACGGGGGATGTGCTTGTGATTGGTGACCGGGAGTGGAAGGCGTTGGTGACCTCCGGCCATTCGCCTGGCCACCTCTGCCTGTTCAGCGAGAAGGACGGTCTATTGATCAGCGGCGACCAGGTGCTTCCTGCCATCCATTCCAACGTCAGCGTACTGCCCGGGGATCCTCACGGCAATCCGCTGGAGGAGTGGCTGGTCGGCTTGGAAGGATTGAAGGCGCTGCCCGCCGATGTTCTGGTTCTACCATCCCACAATCATCCGTTCCGCCAGCTGCACGATCGGCTGGACCAGCTGATCGAACGACACCATATCACCTTAGATCGGGTTATCGAGTTGTTGGATATCCCGCTCGATGTAGTGTCGTTAAGTGAACAGTTGTACCCCAATGCCTTGAAAGGATTTGATCAGAGCTTGGCGGTTGGCCAGACCTTGGCACACCTGAATTACCTGAAGTCCATGACGGTGCTCGATGAGACCCTGATAAAAGGCGTTCGCTATTTCAGTTTCATACCTAATCACACAGTTTGTGATTAGGATA
>JBFGYY010000007.1:0-17041 GCA_041587095.1 Motiliproteus sp.
CGTTCTGACAGCAACTTCAGGCAGGGCTTCTTAATGGAATCAAGGTCTTTAAGCAGCTTCTTCTCTATTCGAGATGGGTCGTTGTCGCGTAAAAAAGCGAGGAGCATGCGTTGTTCGCTTCGGTTGTTTACTACATGCTGTACGCTGTCACCCAGGCAAAAAGCGAACACGGGCAGGTGCTGGTTTATGATGAGCTCTTTCTCTGTTTGGCCGAATGCCAGGCGGTATTGGCGCAACAGATCCAGATAGGTCGATGCAGAAGCCGCTGTCATTGCGTCTTTCTGAAAGTCGTTAAACCGCCGTGCATCGCTGGATGTATCCAGAAATGCACGGATCTGGTTTGCAACCTGGTTGCGCTCTTCTTCAAGGGGTGGAGGGGCGAAACGTGTACTCTGCTCGAGGTAGCTTTTAGCTAATGCCAGCTCTGTCTCCAGCTCGCTGACCTGCCTGTTGGCGGCGGCGAGCTCTTCGAGCAATTTTTCCTTCTGCTGACTCAGCGAGATAATAACCCTTTCGGTAGGTGATAACTTTTCGTCCGGCATTGTGGGCGGCAGCTGAACCTGACCTTCGGTATTGGTTGTAACGCTGTTCGCATCAGCACCTTGGCGGATCGGAATCACTTTTGTGCCAAAATCTGCAAGGTTACCCACATTCTCTTCATGCATCTCGCCGACCCGGATCGACAAATAATAGCCACCAACGCCAAGGCCGATGACTAATACCAGTGATGCAACAGTTGCAATCAGGAACTTAGGGGTGATTTTCATTAGGAGCCTGGGTCACCCGGGTTGCGTTGGAAAGCGATAACAGGTCAAGCAATAGGTAGCTGCTTTCTTTGAGAATGGCATCGGGGCCCTTCTCGTGCCCATCTACGTTAGCGGCCTGTTTTTCAAAGTCCGCAAAGGTATCAAGCAGCGGTTCTGACTTTGCAGCCCTGCGCCGGTTTTCCATGTCGAGGCGAAACTGTTCATCGCTGCTACGCATCGTCTTTAATGCTTCCTCTTGCAATGGAAGAATCATATTTTTGCGGCGCTCACGGGCATACTCTATCCGTTCCTGCATGGCAGCAAAATCTGGTTCGCTGGTGATGCGGCTTGCGTGTACCGCGCGCAATTGACTGGTAAACGGGTTGATGGCGGGGTAGCGGGTATGCGATACCGCAGCGACCTGATCCCATGGCAGCGCACGGTCTGCGGCGCTTTCACCGATCTGCTCCGGGTCATAGAGAGAAGGGAGTTCGATATCGGGTATGACGCCTTTGTGCTGCGTGCTGTCACCGGAAACCCGGTAGAATTTGGCGCGGGTCAACTTCAGTTGGCCGTGACTGAGTGGCTGCATCACCTGTACGGTGCCTTTGCCGTAGGTCTGGCTGCCCAGAACCAGGCCGCGGTTGTAGTCCTGCATGGCTCCGGCGAAGATCTCTGAAGCGGAGGCACTGAGCCGGTTGACCAGTACAACGAGCGGAATATCGTAGAACGTCGCGTCCTGATCGTATTCAATTCGGATGCGCCCGAACGTGTCCTTGATCTGAACGACAGGCCCCTTGGGGATAAATAGCCCTGCAAGATCGATGGCTTCGCGTAGTGCGCCACCGCCATTGTTGCGCAAGTCGATGATGACGCCTTCGACATTGTCGGCTATCAGCGACTTGAGGAGCTTTTCAACATCACGGGTTGTGCTGCGATAATTTTTATCGCCCCGGCGCAGCCCGTCGAAATCGATATAAAAGGTAGGTATATCGATCACACCGACCTTCTGTTTTTTACCCAGGTAATCCAGCTCAATAACGCTTTTTTTCGCGGCCTGCTCCTCGAGCTTGACCTGATTGCGCACGATCCGAACCTCTTTAGGGGTTCCTGTTTCGCTGCCTGCCGCGATCACTGAGAGTCGCACGACACTTTCTTTCGGGCCGCGAATCAGATTAACCACTTCATCGAGGCGCCAGCCCACCACATCGACCATTTCTCCTTTGTCACCCTGGGCAACGCCGACAATAATATCGGCAGGGTGCAGCAAACCGCTCTTTTCTGCTGGCCCGGCGGGTATCAGACGAACGATTTTCGTATTCTCATACTCGGCTTGCAGCACGGCGCCAATGCCTTCGAGCGACAGGCGCATATCGATATTGAAATTTTCAGAACGGCGCGGTGAAAAATACTGCGTGTGAGGGCCGTAGAGGCGCGATAACGTGTTCGTATAGGCTTGGAATGCGTCTTCGCTGGTTGCCTGTGACAGGCGAAGAACCTGATTCTCATAGCGTTTTTTGAGAATACCCTCAATCTCAGGTAGCGTCTTATTACTGAGTTTGAGGTTGAGAACGGTGCTTTTTAAGCGCTTGCGCCACAGTTCGTCCATCTCATTCAGACTGGTGGCCCAAGCGGCCTGTTTGCGGTCGGCGTTTAGTTGCTCGGCGCGTTCAAAGTCCAGTTGTTCCAGCCCCGCGTCGATTTGATTCAGCAGGTAGTGCAGGCGCTCTTTGCTCCGCTGTTGCAAGCGGTTGTAAATACTGAACGCAGGGTCCAGGTTCTGGTCTCGCAAAGCATTGTCCAGGGAGGTGCGGTAGCGTTCGAACTCAGCGACATCGCCTGCCATAAAGTAAAGGCGATTCGGATCAAGCTGATCGAGGTAGCTGTCGAGGAACTCGGAAGAAAAATCATCATCGATCAGGACTTTGCTGTAGTGACCGAGGCGTAGTGACTTAATGACAGCTTTCAAGGTCTTTTTGTGCACCGACTCCGGCGACAGTAGCGGGATTTCGGGCTCGGCATTGGCAAGGGCCGTCGGGGTCACCAGCTGAGCTGCCAATAGAGCAACCGACGCCAGAACAGTGGAAAGCGATGAAACTGTGGAGTTGCGCTTGAATATTGGCATAAGTTTGGTACTGCTTCTTTAAATTAAGTTGACGTACTTAGGACCGGCTGATTGCTGCCCAGTTCCTTTCGTGCCCGGATAACTTGAAGGCGCTTTTTTGTTCTTAGCAGGCTGTATCACGACTATTATTTGGGCAGATTGCACCTTGATTTCGATAATTGCCACCCCAAACGTGCATTCCATCAATAACCTATTGAGAATAGTATAGCTTTTAGTTCTGTTCTTGTAGTTTTCAGGCGCTACCGTGCTGCAATATGACGGGATGCCTGTTTATGCTCGCCGTGAAAAAGAGGTTTAACGTGACGCCAAATTTATTAGACAGCCAGCAGTTCGATACCGGCTTGCTGGGCTATCTTGCCCAGTCTCCGACGCCCTTTCATGCGGTGTCGTCCTTGCGTTCTTTGCTGGAAAAGCAAGGCTTTTGTGAAGTTCTTGAGCGGGATGCCTGGTCGTTACAGCCGGGTGGTCGTTACTATTGTTGCCGTAATGACTCCTCGCTTATCGCCTGGGTGATGCCTGAGCAGGCGTCGCTGGTAAATAACGGGTTGCGCATGGTGGGCGCACACACAGACAGTCCCTGCCTGAAGGTGAAGCCGCACCCTGAAATGAAGGAAGCGGGCATGTATCAGTTGGGTGTCGAGGTTTATGGCGGCGCACTGCTCAATCCCTGGTTTGACCGCGACCTGTCCTTGGCCGGGCGCGTTCAATACCTGGATGTATCCGGTGAGCTTAAAAATGCGCTGGTCGACTTCGTTGCTCCGGTGGCCCTGATTCCCAGTCTGGCTATTCATCTGGACCGGGAGGCTAATAAAAATCGCTCGATCAATGCACAGCAGCACCTGCCGGTCATACTGAGTCATGTCGCCGGGGACGACGAGGCCCCTTGTTTTCGTACTTTGCTTAACGACCGTCTGCAGGAGCAAGGCGTTGATGCCCGGGAGGTGATCGACTATGAAATCAGCTTGTATGACACTCAGCCCCCGGCGATCGTTGGATTGAAGCAAGAGTTTATCGCCTCCGCCCGTTTGGATAACCTGCTGAGTTGCTATATCGGGCTGCAGGCTTTGCTTGAGGTTGATGATCGTTGTGGCGCGATGCTGGTCTGCAATGATCACGAGGAGGTTGGCAGTGTATCGACCAGCGGCGCGGCCGGCGGTTTCTTATCGTCTGTGTTGACCCGCATCATGCCCGACCCTGAGGCCCGGAGTCGGATGCTGGCCAGTTCCTGTTTTATCTCGGCAGATAATGCCCATGCGGTACATCCCAATTATCAGGATAAGCACGACGCCAACCATGGCCCGGCGTTAAACCAAGGGCCGGTGATTAAAGTGAACAGCAACCAGCGATACGCTACCAGCAGCGCCACCAGTGCGATGTTCCGGCAGTGGGCTAAAGCGGTAGACGTGCCTGTACAAAGCTTTGTTGTGCGCAGTGATATGGGGTGCGGAAGCACGATCGGCCCCGTTACCGCAGCAAAGCTGGGTGTGCCAACCCTGGATATCGGCGTACCGACCTACGCGATGCATTCTATTCGGGAGCTGGCAGGCCGGCAGGATGCTTACGGTTTGTACCGGGTACTGAGTTACTTTATGAATCAGGAAAGGCTTTAGGGAGAGGGCAGGAGCTAGGAACTAGGGCGCCGCTAGTCTCTAAACAGCGACAGGATTAAAGCTGAGGTGCCAGGACGCCGCTTTGCGGCTGCCAGGTGCCAAGTAGCAAGAGTATTAAAGCTGAGCGCCGGGGCAGGTTGTACTGAAAATGAAGATTTTGATGCACCAAAAGCCAGCGACAAGCGATAAGAGTGGGATGTGATCAGGGGGAGGACGCTGTAGCCTGCCTACAAAAAGGCGGGCATTGCGCCCGCCTGAATTCGATTTAAAACGTCATTTCAGGCACATGGTCAGGCACGATCAGTTTGCCTTCGGTCTTGGACTGGATCTCCTCTACGGATACGCCGGGTGCGCGCTCCAGCAGGTGGAATGCGCCATCCTTTATTTCAAGGTAGGCCAGGTCGGTGAGGACTTTCTTGATACAGCCGGCGCCGGTCAGCGGCAGGCTGCAGTTGGTCAGCAATTTGGACTCGCCGTGCTTGGAGGCGTGGGTCATGGTGACGATGATGTTGTCTGCGCCGGCAACTAGATCCATTGCACCACCCATGCCTTTGATCAGTTTGCCGGGGATCATCCAGGAAGCGATATTGCCGTTCACATCGACCTCAAAAGCACCGAGGACGGTCAGGTCGACGTGGCCACCGCGAATCATGGCGAACGACTCTGCCGAGGAGAAGATAGACGCGCCGGTTGCTGTTGTGACGGTTTGCTTGCCGGCGTTGATCATATCGGCATCGATTTCCGCTTCGGTCGGGAAGGGCCCCATACCCAGCAGGCCGTTTTCTGACTGCAGCATAACGTCCATGCCTTCGGGCACATAGTTGGCGACCAGGGTCGGGATACCGATCCCCAGATTGACATAGAAGCCGTCCTGCAGCTCCCGGGCGATGCGCATTGCGATCTGTTCACGTGAAAGAGCCATGGTGTTTCCTCTTCGTTTGCAGCGGTGCCGGGTGAATCGGTGGAATGTCAGGCACCGGTTAATAATGTTGCGGCAAGAAACGCTTATCCGGTTTCTGTTAACCGCAAATCCTTGTCATCGTCTCTGCTCAGCCTTCGCGCACCGTGCGCTGCTCGATGCGTTTTTCGAAGGTGCCGACGATCAGGCGGTCGACATAGATACCGGGAGTGTGGATCTGCGCAGGATCCAGTTCGCCGGGCTCGACGATCTCTTCCACTTCCACGACGGTGATTTTACCGGCGGTGGCGGCCATGGGGTTGAAGTTTTGCGCTGTGTGGCGGTAGATCACATTGCCGAAGCGGTCGGCTTTCCAGCCCTTAACAATCGCGAAATCACCGGTAATCGACTCTTCCATAATGTATTTGCGACCGTTGAATTCGCGCACTTCCTTACCTTCGGCAACGGGGGTGCCGTAGCCCGTTGCTGTGAAGAAGGCCGGGATACCAGCACCGCCTGCACGCATCTTTTCGGCCAGGGTGCCCTGCGGGGTCAGCTCGACTTCCAGCTCACCGGCCAGCAGTTGTTTTTCAAACAGTGCGTTCTCGCCAACGTACGAGGAAACCATCTTTTTGATCTGGCGGTCTTCCAGCAAAATTCCCAGGCCAAAGCCATCGATGCCGCAGTTGTTGGAGACGATGGTCAGATCTTTCGCGCCAATAGTTTTGATCTGCTTAATGAGGTTTTCAGGAATGCCGCACAGGCCAAAGCCGCCTGCGATAACGGTCATGCCATCAGTGAGGCCGTCCATCGCCTCTTCATAACTGTGAACTACCTTGTCGAAACCTGACATCGATACTCTCCTGTTGTTAGCTGTTTTTATTGGTGGTGCTGTTGTTGTGCGTTCAATCTTTTATAACGGCTGAACATTTATAAGGGCCAAAATATAACGCATGCTCGGATTCTGTTGCAGAAAATAGGATTTAGCAAATTCATATATTTTATGAATTGATTTGAAAAACAAATATAGTCTGGGTGTGGTCTGGCTACAAGACGGAGAAGTCTGGGTGTATTCGATACAGGTGTTTTTGTTATGACGGCAACTATTAAGCAGATTCGTGCCTTTGTGGCGGTGGCTAAAACCCAAAGCTTCGCCGATGCCTGTGGTGTGGTGCACCTGTCGCAGCCGGCGTTGAGTCTGGCGATTAAAAAGCTTGAAGAATCGGTGGGCGGGCGCTTGATGGACCGAACAACCCGGACCCTGACGCTAACGCCGGAAGGTGAGGCGTTTCTGCCGGTGGCGCAAAGGCTGCTGGCGGATTGGGATGATGCGCTGGAGGAGTTGAACAATCGCTTTGCGCTACGACGTGGCAAGGTGGCCGTAGCGGCTATGCCCTCTTTTGCCGGGAATTTACTGCCCGGGGTGATTCTGCGTTATCGCAAACAATACCCTCAGATTAATGTCACAGTACACGATGTGGTGGCCGAAGATGTGGTCGAGATGGTTCGTAGTGGCCGGGTCGAGCTGGGGTTGGCGTTTGATCCGGGTGATAACGACGAGTTGCGGTTTACGCCGCTGTTTCAGGATGATTTTGTCGCCGTATTGCCCGCCGGTCATGCATTGCTGGCTAAGGCGCAGCTGAGTTGGAAAACGCTGGCGGCGGAGAATTTTATTTTACTGCAGCGGCCTTCCAGTATCCGTCTGATGATGGAGGAGCAGCTGGCGAATCAGGGGGTGCAGTTAACGACAGTTTTCGAGGCGCACCAGTTGGTGACGATCGGTCGGATGGTTGCCACTGGTTTGGGGGTGAGCGTGATGCCGTCATTATGCATTGAGCAGATGCAGGAGATGGGCGCTCAGTGCCGGCCCTTGATCGCGCCCGCTGTTTCCAGGCGTGTCGGGATTTTGAGTCGGCATCGTCATCCCTTGTCTGCGGCTGCGTTAGCGTTGGAAAAAATTCTGACTGAGGTGTACCGGGTTAAATTGGATCCGCATAGAGGTGATTGATTGATCTGAGTGCCTTTCTTGTCATGTTGCTAAGCTATACTGTGAGTGAGAGTCTGGAAAGTCAGAGCGCACTTTGTTCGTCGGTAAGTAAGTGCTTTTTTTATATGGAAAATAAGCTCTTCGCTGAATAAGTACTGAATAGGTGGTGTGTGTGCCGAGGATATTGGGCGTAGTGCTTGCCGCTTAGATGCTTTATTATTGATATAAAGCATCTGTTTGCAAGGGTGGGTCTTGGTTTGTTGATCCGTTATTGGGTTGAAGAAGGTCTTGGTGGGCTGTCGTTGCTCTTAAAGTAGCCGTCGGCCAGACGGTTGTGGTTGCTCTTAGAGGGTTAATCCGTCTCAAGATGATAGCTGGTCCTGATTTCGGGTTTATCGATCACCAATGCCGACAGCCCGGGTTGGCAGGCGATTTGA
Source organism: Motiliproteus sp. (assembly GCA_041587095.1). Classification (GTDB taxonomy): domain Bacteria; phylum Pseudomonadota; class Gammaproteobacteria; order Pseudomonadales; family Balneatricaceae; genus Motiliproteus. The sequence goes on from JBFGYY010000007.1 coordinate 7,804, forward strand.
TTTGGCTGGCGATTTGATAGAGTGTTTTGTGGCGGGTCGTGGCGTAGTGTCGCTGAGACTGCATTAACGGTGAGGTAAAGTAATCATGTCTAAGGAGCAAAAACCGCTGTCGGATGTCTGGTTGGAACTCCAGCTGATTACCATGGGGACTGACCTTTCTGAAGGCGACCGAAAGCGATTAGAAAGCGCGCTGGATGCACTCAAGGAGCATGTGCACAGCAATCAGGAGAAGCAGCGGCGGATTATTCTGCAGTGGTTCCTGGCTCGTATCGGGCCGCGTTTGTTCAGTAATCACTCCAATCAGTTGCTGGTTGAATTGGCGAACCTGATGTCTACGATCTGGACCGGGATGCCACAGTTTAAAAATCCTCAGGAAGTTCAAGCCTGGTTACAGAAAGATGCCGTGCCTATTCTGGAGGAAGATGAGATCGATGACTCGCTACAGGATGTGCTGGACAGACGTGCGCTCTGACTAAGAGAGCCTGCAGCAAGTTAATCCTGTATGTACAGCCCGCGTGATTATGTCGTTGCAGTGTTACTGGAAAGCTCCTTACCACAAGGGGCTTTTTTTGTGCGTTAAGTTTGCGCTTGAGAACTGTGTTGTATTTGTTTTTTTAAGTAAGCTGCTGATAATTAAGGGCTTATTTTTATTTGTTGTCTCTTCTGTTTGTTGGCGCATTTTTTGTATTAGTCAGTCCGTGTTGATGAACCTCTGTTTTAATCTTTGTGTTCATACCTGACAATCTCATGCCTCACCCTGTATGAGATCCTTTGCGCACCCGCCCGGGTGCGTTTTTTTCTTCTCTGTTTCAAAGACCTGTTATGTGTCGCAGGCAATCGTGCCGGCTCTGTGACCTCTGAACGGTGCCGTGCAATGCTCGTCGATGGCTGTAAGGAATGTTTCCATTTCTGAAGCCTGGGTGGAAAGTAGCAGCGATGAAGCGTGGCGCTGAATCGATGAAAATAACTCCATCTTATTGAATATTACCCCTCAAAAAACTCATCTTTGAGATAAGTCAACTGGCATGCTTTTTGTATTTGGTTTGTGAAACGTTGTCCTTTGTTTTTGTGTGGTCGGGGTGCTGCAGGTTTGCATCGCCCTGATTCCCTGTGTCAGCAACGGGTGTGCGGCGTACGGGTCGCAGCGTGATACTCGACGGGTTTAGCTAGGAATAATAATGATGAAAAACGATGAGCTACAACAGGTAGCGGACCGGCTGGGGGTGACTCGCCGTACGTTTATGAAATTCTGTACCGGCGTTGCCGCGACGCTGGGCCTTACGGCTGGTGCCGGCGTCCAGATGGCGCATGCTATCGCCAGTCCGCGCCGACCTTCTGTTATCTGGTTATCAGCCCAGGAGTGTACCGGATGCACCGAGTCGCTGTTACGCTCAACTCACCCGACGCTGGAAAATCTGATACTCGACCTGATCTCACTGGATTATCACGAGACGCTGAGTGTTCCGGCCGGTCATCTGGCCGAAGCTGTCAAAGAGCAGTCGATCAAGGAGAATTGGGGTAAGTACGTGCTGGTAGTTGACGGCGCGATTCCCACCAAAGATGGCGGTATCTATTGCAAGGTTGGTGGTAAGACCATCCTTAAGCACGTGGAGGAAGCCGCCGAGGGCGCTGCCGCGATCATCGGCATCGGCTCCTGCGCTGCCTGGGGTGGTATCCCTTCAGCCGGTATTAACCCGACCGGCGCCAAAGGTGTGTACGAGGTATTGCCCGGTAAATCGGTGGTGAATATTCCCGGCTGTCCGCCCAATCCCTATAACTTTCTCTCAACTGTCCTGCATCTGGTGACATTCGGTACCCTGCCCGCACTGGATCACCTCAACCGTCCCAAATTTGCTTATGGTCGGCTCATTCACGAAAACTGCGAACGGCGACCACATTTCGATGCCGGTCGTTTTGCCCTCGAGTTCGGTGATGAAGGGCACCGTCAGGGGTACTGCTTATACAAATTAGGCTGCAAGGGTCCCGAGACCTATGCCAATTGTCCTTCCATTGAATTCGGTGATGTAGGCGGTGGCGCCTGGCCGGTGGGTGTTGGTCACCCCTGCTTTGGTTGTACCGAAAAAGGTGTTGGCTTTGAGAAACCGATCCATTCGCTGGCAGACGTCAAGACCGTTACCCCGCCGACGACCTTCCCGGGTATTGCAGAGCCGGTAGGTGAGGGCGTGTCACCCGGCGCGGCAGCGCTGCTGGGGGCTGTCGGCGGTGCGGTGCTGGGTGCGACGGCCATTGCCGTTAAGCAACTGGGCAAATTGGATGCGGAACAGAGCGATAGTTCCGAAACCCCCTAGCCGCGGAGACCAGTCATGAAACGACGCGATTTTCTCAAGGTGGCAGGCAGCGGCGCGCTGATTGCCTCCAGCAGTGGTACGGCCCGGGCACGGGGTAATCTGCCGGTATCGGCCGATGCGGTGGGTATGCTCTATGACTCTACCCTCTGTATAGGCTGCCGGGCCTGTGTCTACAAGTGCAAGGAGGTCAACGATATGCCTCCTGTGGTACGCGACGGTGAAGTGCAGTGGGATCAGGCCGAGGAGCTATCCGGCGATACCCTGAATATCATCAAGGCTTACACCCACGGCACGGCAACTACCAAGAACAGTGCCACCGATGGTTTTGCTTTTATCAAGCGTAACTGTATGCACTGCGTGGATGCCGGCTGTGTCTCGGTTTGTCCGGTCAGTGCTATGCAGAAGGACCCCGTCACGGGGATTGTCAGCCATGACCCGGATGCCTGCATCGGCTGCCGTTATTGCGTGGCGGCTTGTCCGTACAACATCCCCAAGTTTGAGTACGACGAGTCTTACGGCCAGATTCAAAAATGCCAGCTGTGTAACCAGAAAGGGGTGGAGCGGATCGACCAGGGGCAAAACCCCGGTTGTGTCGAGGTGTGTCCGACGGGGGCGAATATCTTCGGTACCCGTGAGGAGCTGCTGGCCGAGGCCAAGCGTCGCCTGGCGCTTAAGCCCGGTGAAAACTACCACTATCCGCTGGAACGGGTGAATTCTACCTACGGCCACAGCAAAGCGGCCCCTGACTACCATCAGCATCTGTATGGTGAACACGAAGGCGGCGGGACTCAGGTGATGGTGCTGGCGGGGATGGCACATACCACGCTGGGGTTGCCCGATCTGCCGGAGCGCTCCTATGCATCGGTATCAGAAACTGTACAGCACACGATCTACGGCGGCATGCTGGCGCCGGCCGGTCTGCTGGCGGGCTTGCTTTATTTTGCGCGTCGCAATACCAAGGCGGAGGAGGACGCGGCGCAGGCTAAAGGGGCGAATGCTTCAGATGCGCAGGGTTGCGGCTCACAAGGCAAGGGCTCACAGGGTGGCGAGACACAGGATACGGAGGGGCAGTCATGAGTCATCATCAACCGATCGGTGGCCGGTTACTGACAGCGCCGTTTCTTTTTCTGGCGGCGCTGGCGGTGCTGACGGTCGTGATTCTGGTCGAGCGTTTTGCCGAAGGGCTGGGCGCGGTGACCAACCTTAATGACGGCTATCCCTGGGGAATCTGGGTGGTTTACGACATCGTCGTGGGCACCGGGTTCGCCTGCGGTGGTTATGTGCTGGCCCTGACGGTCTATATCGCCAATAAAGGTAAATACCACCCGCTGGTTCGTCCGGCGCTGCTGGCCAGCTTGTTCGGTTACAGCCTCGGTGGGCTGGGGGCCATTATCGATATGGGCCGGTATATGAACTTCTATCAGATGTTCAACCCGGCCCAGCAGAACTTTAACTCGGTCATGCTTGAAGTCGGTCTGTGCGTCAGCGCCTACAGCATCGTGCTGTTTATCGAGTTCTTGCCGGTGATCTTCGAAAAGTTCCGCGCCGAAGTCTGGAAGGCGAAGCTGGAGAAGGTGCTGTTTGTCTTTATCGCCATCGGTGTCCTGCTGCCGACCATGCACCAGTCATCGCTGGGATCGTTGCTGATCGCGATGGGCCATAAAGTCGACCCGCTCTGGCAGTCGCTGCACCTGATGCCGGTGCTGGCCATCGTTACCGCCATCATGCTGGGCTTTTCAATCGTGATCTTTGAAGGTTCGATGGCGACGGTCGGGCTCAGGCAGCCCAACGAAGCGCCGCTGCATCGGGGGCTGATCAAAGTGATTATCGCACTGGTTGGCGGCTATCTGGTGATCCGCTTTGGTGATCTGATCCTGCGCGATGCGTTGGGGGGGGCGTTCAGAGGCGATCTGCGCGGCAATATGTTCCTGTTGGAGAGTGCGCTGTTTATCGTGCCATTGGTGATACTGGGCTCGGCGCGATTCAACCGGCAGGGCCGTTTTCTGCTGATTGCGGCGGTCAGCCTGTTGCTGGCGGGGGCGCTGTATCGCTTCAATGCCTTCCTGATCGGGTTTAACCCCGGCGACGGCTACGTCTATTTCCCTTCGGTGAAGGAGTTGCTGGTGTCGATCGGCATGGTGGCGATCGAGATCCTCGGCTACCTGTTCTTCGTCAAGCTGTTTCCGGTGCTGCCACGGCACAGCCCGGTTCACGCCTGAAGGTGCGCTTAGGTCCGGATTTGTCCGGCAGGCCGCCCAGGCGGTTCCCTATTTAAACACCGCCGGCCCCGGAAGGGGCTGGCGATACGGAATGAGTTAGGAGAAACATCGTGGCTAAACGTATTATTGTCGACCCGGTTACCCGCATCGAAGGCCATTTGCGAATTGATGTCGAGGTAGAGGATGGCAAGGTTTCCAAGGCCTGGTCCTCCGGTCAGATGTGGCGCGGCATCGAACAGATTCTTGAAGGGCGTGATCCTCTGGATGCCTGGATCTTTACCCAGCGCATCTGCGGCGTTTGTACCACCGTGCATGCGTTGGCGTCGGTGCGCTCGGTGGAAAACGCGCTGCAACTCGAGGTGCCGGTCAATGCCCAGCTGATCCGCAATATGATCATCACCGCCCATGCCGTCCACGATCATATTGTGCATTTCTACCACCTGTCGGCATTGGATTGGGTGGATATCGTCTCTGCTCTGGACGCCGATCCGCAGAAAGCCGCGACCCTGGCGGAAAGTCTTTCGAGCTGGGAGATGAACAGTGTTCACGAGATGCGCCGTGTGCAGGAAAAGCTGAAGGGCTTTGTCGGTTCCGGGCAGCTCGGCGTGTTCGCCAACGGCTACTGGGGCCATAGCGCCATGAAGCTGCCGCCCGAGGTGAACCTGATCGCCGCAGCCCACTACCTGCAGGCGCTGGAGATTCAGCGCGAAGCCAACAAGATCGTTACCGTGCTCGGCGGCAAGACCCCGCATATCCAGAATCTGGCCGTGGGAGGTGTGACCAACTCCATCAATATGGACAGCCAGGGCGTGCTGAACATGGAGCGCCTGGTCTATATCAAGAGCCTGATCGACAAACTGGATAGCTTTGTCAAAAATGCCTATCTGGTCGATCTGGCCGCTGTTGGCGCGTTTTACACCGATTGGGCCGGCTACGGAAAAGGCGTGACCGATTACCTGTGCGTTCCCGATCTGCCCACCGACAGCAAAGGCACCCAATTCGCCATGCCCGGCGGTTATATCCGTAACGGCGACCTGTCCAGCTTCACGCCGATCAACAGCTTTAACGACAAGTTCTTTACCGAAGGTGTGGCCGAGAGCTCCAAGCATGCCTGGTATACCGGTGACGCGCCGCTGCACCCCTGGGACGGTGAAACCAACCCCAGTTACGATGACTTCAATGACGATGGGCAGTATTCCTGGATCAAATCACCCACCTTCCAGGGGCGCCCTGCGCAGGTTGGCCCGCTGGCTAACGTGCTCTGTATGGCGGCGGCGGGTCACGAATCGACCAAAAAGCACCTGGGTTTCCTGGTCGATACCCTCAATAGTGTGAATAAACTGGTGGGAGGCCCGGGCGGCGTGGGGCTGGATGCACTGCATTCCACCCTCGGGCGCCATGCGGCACGCGCCGTTCGCTGTGCGGTGATGATGGACGAGCTGGGCGCGCAGTGGCAGATGCTGGTCAACAATATCGCCACCGGTGATACCGATACCTATAACCGCCCGAGCTTCCCCAAAGGCGAAATTCGCGGTGTGGGCTTCCATGAGGCGCCCCGTGGCGTCCTGTCGCACTGGGTTGTGATCAACGACGGTAAAATTAAAAATTACCAGGCCGTGGTGCCCAGCACCTGGAATGCCGGGCCGCGTAACGCCAATGACGAACCGGGCCCCTACGAGGCATCGCTGGTGGGTAACCAGATCTCCAATGCCGAGCGGCCTCTGGAAGTACTGCGAACCGTACACTCCTTCGACCCCTGTATCGCCTGTGCCATTCATATGGTCGACACCGAGAATAACGAGATCGTCAAAGTTAAGGCGCTGTAATTTCAGGCGTCACTTTAGGTTCAGCTGGCGGGCGATAAGGCCCGCCGGTTGCGATTGGCCTCTTTGACGAGTCGGATAAGCGAGGAGAATAGAATGAGCGTACTGGTGTTAGGAATCGGCAATATTTTACTGACCGATGAAGGTATCGGCGTACGGGTGGTCGAGGCGCTGGAGCGCCGTTACCGTTTCCCTGATGGCGTAGAGGTCGCCGACGGTGGTACGGCGGGTATGGAGCTGTTGAATATGATCTGCGATCGGGATCATCTGATCCTGATCGATGCGGTCAATACCGGTGCGGCTCCCGGTACCGTTGTTTCACTGGTGGGCGACGAGGTGCCGGCGCTGTTCCGGACCCGTATCTCCCCCCATCAGCTGGGTATCTCTGACCTGCTGGCTGTGTTGTCGCTGACCGGTGAGTTACCCAAGCAACTCACGTTGTTCGGTGTTGTGCCCTACAGCCTGGACACCAGCACCGAGCTCAGCGAGCAGATGCTGCCCAAGCTTGAAGAGTTGGTCACACTGACGGTTTCGGAGCTGGCGAATCTGGGGTTTGAGCCGCAACCGCAGGACGTGGCACTGGATGTGGTAATGGATGTAGTACTGGATAAGGTGGGTTAGCGCCATGTGTATCGGTGTACCGTCGCAGGTCATAGCGGTCGATGACATGGTCGCCCGGGTCGATAGCCTGGGTGTGCAGCGCGATGTCAGCCTGATGCTGATGGCGGAAGCGGTTGCGGTCGGTGATTATCTGCTGATTCAGGTTGGCGACTTCGCCGTCGAGAAAATTGATCCGGAGCGGGCGCAGGATGCCCTTGATTACCTGCATGAAATTGCTGGCGGATCTGTTTCCGAAGACTCTGACCCGGCAGATGTAGCAGAACCAACAGCGAGCACTAACGCATGATGACAGAGACAGGGTTTTTACCAGCGAACCAGGTGTCAGGGGTTTTGAATTCCGGCACGGCGCCAATGGTCGCTGCTGTTGGTTACGGGGAAAATCCCGCACCACGCCTGGAGGCACTTTATCGGAAGATCTACCTCGATCGCATGCAGGATGTGCCGGTGGTTAACCCGGCGATCGAGGTGGAGGCGATCGGCTTTCATGAATGGGAAGGGCATTGGCTGGGTATTCTGCTGACCCCCTGGTTTATGAATCTGCTGGTGCTGCCGAAGATTGGCTCGCCCTGGCCGGCGCTGAAAACCGGTAAGGACCAGGCCATTGCCATCGAATTTCCTCACGGTAGTTACCGCTTTTTGCCCCGTATGGATGAAGAGCTGGGCAGCTATCTGTGTTGTTCGCTGGCCTCGCCGGTGAAAGAGTGGCGCAGCCATATTGAAGCCGCCAAAACCGCCCGCGACGTGATGCAGATGCTCAAGACGCTGCCGGTAAAAAACGTACAGGATGACGGAGACGAAACAACGCCGCAGACTGCTTCAGGTTGCAGCATCAGCCGCCGTGCTTTTTTGGGAGGCTAACGAATTTGGCAGCAAGCGAGTTGTGGCGAACGAGTATGACGACCTATGTCGCATGCGGGAGCAAAAGCAGGTTTCTCCATGAATAATGTGCGTCTTTTGTCTTGAGTCTGGCTGCGCGTCGCTTCATGCTTGTCGCCTGTCGCTTGTCGCTTGTCGCTTGTCGCCTGTCGCCTGTCGCCTGTCGCCTCTAGCTTATAGCTTATAACCCAACAGATATCGCTTATGAGTAGTACGGGTCAGATCAGTGTCCGCTTGCAAGCCAGCAGCCGTGATTCAGTGCATATCGAATCCAGCCGGCCCACGGATATCGGGCGCCTGTTTATCGGCTGCGCCCCGGCACAAGTGATGCAGCGAATGCCGATTCTTTACGCGCTGTGCCGGCAGGGCCAGAGCCTGGCTGCTGCCCACGCCTTGCAGGCTGCCGGTGGCGCAGACGCAGCGCCAGCGAAACTGGAGCGCGCCGCGCATCTGGAAGTACTACAGGAATACCTGTGGCGTTTGCATATCGACCTGCCAACGCTGATGGGACAAGCCCCGCGCTTAGAGGATGTTGCCGCGCTGCGCCGCGAAGGCGCAGCCTGGCTTGACAGTAATGATCCCCAGGCGCCGTTGTGGGATCGGCTGGCGCAGTTGCTGATGGGCGATGAACCTTTGCGGGCCGCCCCCGCTGGACCGCTGACAGCCGACTGCGCCTTGCAATGGCTGGCGCAGAAACCCTGTGATCTGGCCTGGAGGTTAGAGAAAGTTCAGCAGTTTCTGGCACCGTTCAGTCAGGCTGATACGGCGCCTTCGATGCAGGATGGTCCCGCGACGTTCGCACGGACAGGCCCGATGCTGGACGACTGTCCCAGCGAGCAGCAGCTACGCAACTGGGCTGATCGGCTGGGGCGCGATGCCACGTTTGCTAGCCGGCCTACCGATGCCGGCGGGGCGCAAGAGACCGGCGCCCTGGCGTATCAGTTCGCGCACTCCTGGTTGGCCGCGACGCAGGGGCAGGATCCGGTTGTGCGCCGTTTGCTGGCGCGTATTATTGATATGCAGGTGCTAATGGCGGGTTTGCGCGGTGTGCAGCCCCTGAACCGAAGCGGCGGGCTGGCAACGGGGCCGCGCAGCGGTCTGGGATGGGTGCAGACGGCGCGGGGATTGTTGCTGCACACAATCGTATTGAACAGTGATGGCGTTATTGAGCGATACCGGATACTGGCCCCGACCGAGTGGAATTTTCATCCCCGGGGGGCGTTGAATCAGGCGTTACAGGGGTGGCGGTCGATACCCGATCCGGCGCGCGCGCGTTGGTTTGGACTGCACGTGCTGTCCCTGGATCCGTGCGTGCCTTGTCATCTCGAGGTCGTTTAATAGACTGTAGTGCTGGTTTGGCGCTATTGACGCTGAACAGCGTTACTGAAGC